>JBNKHS010000001.1:0-38403 GCA_050290485.1 Promineifilaceae bacterium (SeqCode)
TCTTATGAAAAATTAGAAGAAGCATTAAACAGAATAGAACGATTTATGCGGAGGCATGGGTAGACCTTGAGAGAGATTGATGACTCATAAGAAGGTAATCATTATCGCTGTTTGTACAGGCATAATTGTTTCGCTTTGTTTGGTTATACCAATTGCAAGTGTTCGATATTTGAGTACTAATCCTTCAGCAGCAGAATTAGAAGATGAAGTCATCGGGCGCATGACTCTCACAGAGGAAGAAGCTGAATGGTATTCTGAGATGTTAGTGATTGGTGTTATAACAAATTTTTTAATTCATCTCTCGCTTGTTTCATGCCCCACAATTATTATTGGAACTTTATTAGGGTTGATTGGTGCGTTTATTTGGAACCGAAGATTCCCTAAAGAAGGAATTGATTTATGACTGAATATGAAGCGATAATTGGGTTAGAAATTCATGCGGAGTTGATGACGGTGTCGAAGATGTTTACGACGGCACCAGTAGTAGATAGTGTGGAAGCGGAACCAAATACGGCCGTTTCTCCTTTGTGTTTAGGGATGCCGGGCACGCTGCCTGTGACCAATAAGCAGGCGGTTGAGTATTCTTTGTTGGTGGCCTTGGCGCTGAACTGCGAAATTAACAATCACAACATCTTTGCTCGTAAAAATTATTTCTATCCTGACTTGCCCAAAGGGTATCAGATTAGCCAATATGAGCTGCCGATTGGGGTCAATGGGTGGCTCGATGTGCAACTAGAATCTGGTGAGACAAAGCATATTCGTATTCGGCGTGTGCATATGGAAGAGGATACGGGTAAGTTGACGCATCAAGATGATGGCACGTCGTTGGTTGATTACAATCGGGCGGGTGTGCCGCTGTTAGAAATTGTGACGGAACCTGATATTCATTCTGGCGAAGAGGCACGCGCCTATGCACAAAAAGTGCGCCAAATTTTGCGCTATCTTGGTGTTAATTCTGGGGATATGGAAAAGGGTGTGCTGCGCGTGGAACCCAACATCAGTATTCGTCCTGTGGGCAGCACGGAGTTTGGCACACGCACTGAGTTGAAAAACCTCAACAGCTTCAAAGTATTGGCAGATGGCACAGCGTATGAGATTGAACGACAAACGGCCGTTTTGAATGCCGGTGGTTCTGTGGTGCAAGAGACGCGGGGTTGGAATGAAGCCAAACGGCGTACGTTTAGCCAACGGACCAAAGAAGAAGCGGAAGATTACCGCTACTTCCCCGCGCCCGATTTGCCGCCCCTGTACATTTCGGAAGAGTGGATTGCAGAAGCACGGACGAAGTTGCCAGAATTACCAGATGCGAAGATTGAACGTTATGTCAACAAATTAGAGTTGACGGATTACGAAGCACAGGTATTGACCGAGGAAAGGAAAGTGGCGAAATGGTTTGAAACGGCCGTAACTGCTGGCGGCGCTCCCAAATCAGTTTCTAAATGGATGCTCAACGAGTTGTTCCGGCTCATGAATGAATCCAAACAAAGCATCGAGCAAATCAGAGTTGAACCAGATCAACTTGTTGCCTTAATCAAACTGGTAGATGATCAAATAATCAACAACAATACAGCCAAAGAAGTATTGAACGAAATGTTTACCTCTGGGCAAACAGCACAAGCCATTGTTAACGCAAAAGGATTGGCTCAAATTTCTGATGAAGGGGCATTGATTGAGTTAGTGAACCAAATTTTGGACAACAATGCTGATAATGTTGCTCGTTATCTTGCCGGTGAAGAAAAACTTCGTGGCTTTTTTGTCGGACAAGTCATGCGTGAAACAAAAGGAAAGGCTAACCCCGGTCTGGTCAACAAAATTCTTGCGCAACAATTGACGCAACGCAAATAAAATTCCTCTCCAACTTCAGTACTAAAAGCAGCTAAAAGCGGTGATTCGTAACAGAATCACCGCTTTTTTTATGACCTATTTCCCACAATTTAGAATTACCCGTCACGACTTCTTCACGTCTTATGATAACGGATATGCTATGATGTTAGGGTATAGACCAAAAATTTAGGAAATACACCTGCAAAATAACTTCATGGACGACCCAGTACCAATGGGCTTTACCAAAAGTACCATTCTAAAGAAAGCTGTTACAAACTAAAATTAAGCATGGATACTTGCGTAAATAAAATCCTCTTTCAAACAACCAAATGTATCAAACAAGCGCAGGGAAAATGCTTTACGAAATAGATTTACAAAAGACTCCATTGAAGAGGAGACTTCACAATGACCGTACAATCTGCTAATAAACCAGAACGCTTTCTGGCAGGCTATGAAAATCGCGAAAAGAATGCGATTGTTATTTCAGGGACTCTTGCTAGTTTAGCATTTATCTTTGGTATTTATGGTTTCTTTTTCCCCTTAAATCCCGATGTAAGCTATGCTTTTCCAACTTTGGTAACGGGCGTTGTTCTTGCTGTTTCTTGCTTCCTAAATTTGAAAAGAAGAAAGCTGTGGGGAGTAGTGCTCAGTTTGATTGCTGTGTACGCTATGTCTCTTTTGTTTATTTTTACGACAGAAGATCTTGCTCCAAGTTTATCGCTTGCCTACATAATTATTGGTTCTGGAATTAGTTTGTTTACTTTAGAATCAGTACAAATGAGAAATGCCCTGATTGGGGTTGTTGCCTTAGCGGGTTCAATGTTACTGCTCGCCTCTTTTTTACCATCTGGACGTAACCCAGCCCCAGCCCTGCTTATCACATTTATCAATATTATTAGTTTTATTTTGCTTATTACCTACATCATCATTGGCCTTTGGCAATTTCCAACCTACTCACTAAATGGCAAGATTGTTGTTTCTTTGGTTGCGGTTATTTTGGTGGCGATGATTGTTGTTTCTGTCGTTTTCACAATGTTGATCAGTTTTACTTTGACAGACCAAATTGGGGCAAACTTAAAGACATTGGCTGAAAACGAGGCGATATCGGTTGGGGAAGTTCTTTCTCGTAATGTTGATACATTGGAAACATTAGCAACTAATGGCTTACTTATTTCAGAAACACAATTCCACGCAAATGCTTACAATAATTTAGATGAAGAAGGGATCGAAGAACAAATTGCGGAGTATGATTTACTTTGGACACGTTCTGCTGAAAATGCCCCTATTGTGGATGGCGTGCTTGACACCCGCTTGGTTGAAGAACTGAGAAAGATCCAAGTGATATTTCCAGATATTACAGACTTGATTGTTGCTGACAAATACGGAGCTTTGGTTGCGGCTACTTCGCGCCCCTTCGATTATTATCAGGGAGACGAATCGTGGTGGCAGGATGCTTATCTAAATGGGTTTGGTGCTGTTGCCATTGGGATTCCCTATTATGATGCTGAACGGGATTCTTGGTTGATTGAGATAAGTGTTCCTATACATGGCGTTAACAATGTAGATCAGGCTCAAGTTGTTGGTGTGTTACAAGCCGTTATTCGTATGGATGCGCTTGGTAGAGTTTTAGAAACAGCTCGGTTTGGTACAACAGGAGAAGTCGAAGTATTGATGCCTGATGGCCGTATTATGCATGTGGAGGATAATGAATTAGAGATCGAGCTATCAAACCCCAGTGAAGATAATCTTGTTGTCAATTTAGAGGAAGTTTATACACGATCACTTGTACATGATGTTCCATCTCTGCTCAGCAGCTCTATTGTAAGGTCGCTTTCTGAGAACCGTATGGTTGAAGATTTAAATTGGACAGTCGTGGTGCATCAGGCGGAAAGAGAAGGGTTAGTACTGGTCTCTAATCTACAAGTAGCGGCTGGTATTTTAATTGTCATTATTGTATTTGTGACAGGGGCGTTGGCTTCATTTATTGCTAGTCGCCTTAGTCGGCCTATTGTTGATTTAACGGCCGTTGCTGAGCAAGTTGCTGAGGGAGATTTGTCTGCTCATGCTGAAGTAAGCCCGATTAATGCACAAGATGAAATAGGTGCGTTGACTCATGTATTTAATGGCATGACGGCTCGGCTGCAAGATGCAATTAGTAATCTTGAGTTTCGTGTGGCCGAACGGACACGTGCTATTGCTACTAGTAGTGATGTAGGGCGTCGCCTTTCCACTATCTTAGACCGTGAGCAATTAGTGGAAGAAGTTGTGACGCAGGTACAAGATGCATTTAATTATTATCATGTGCATATTTATTTGTTTGACAAGAGTAACGAAACCTTATTTATGGCTGGTGGTACGGGACAAGCCGGAAAACAAATGTTGGCTAGCAAACACCAAATTGCTGTTGGGCAAGGGTTAGTTGGACGTGCAGCGGCTATGAATGCGCCGGTATTGGTTTCTGATGTTGCTCAAGAAGAGGGATGGCTACCAAATCCCCTTTTACCCGAAACCAAAGCAGAAACGGCCGTTCCCATCTCCGTTGGGGAACGTGTGCTTGGCGTTTTAGATGTGCAGCAAAACAAGGTAAATGGATTAACACAAGATGACGCTGAATTGTTGGTTTCAATCACTAACCAAATTGCGATTGCTCTGCAAAATGCCGAATTTTTAGAAACAACACAAGAGCAAGCAAAACAAGAAGCTTTGTCCAATGAAATCAATCTAAAAATTCAAAGTGCCAACAGCATTGAACAAGCAATGCAGATTGCTGTGCGTGAATTGGGACGTGCATTAGATGCCCCGAAAACACGAATCAAATTAACAAACAACAAGTCCAAAACAACCCATTCTGGGAATGAGAATGGGAATTCTGACCAAGAAAGTTTGTAACCTAGCTAGAGGTTCTTATGAGCGAAAAGTTAACAGTTGCCCAACAACATGAAATACAAGAACGAGAGAAACATGCTAAACGAGGTTTACGCTTCACTCGTATCCTTCTGGTTATTTCATTAATCAACGCCGTACTTTATGGCTTAATTGCCCATCGATACAATACTCCGTTACTTTACGTTATTGTCGCCAGTATACTAATTTATGATGTGATTCTCTATTTTGCAGATCGTTGGATTAGAAGCGGCAGAGTATATAGGGGAATTCAAAGTGCATTATTAGGTGCCATTGGTGTGGCAGTTATTGCTGGTTTTGTAATCGAAGGATTGAGTATCCTTCTCGGGTTAGGGCTGATCTTGGTTATTTCCCTGATGTCTGCAATTCTGCTCCCTCAATCGCTAACGATGCGCATGATTGCCATTAGTTTTGGTGCGGCTGTTATTATTGTTGCAGCTGATGTGTTGGTATCTTATGAACGTGTTGCCATTCCTGCAATTGAGGCAGTAATTCCTATTATTGCAATGGTTTTGGTTACACTCTTTGCCATATTTGTATTCCGTAATTTTAAAGAGTATTCATTACAAGCGAAATTGATTATTGCGACTTTGTCTTTGGCCATTGTTGCTATCGTGTCTGTAACTGTTGTGGTGAGTGTGACAACAAGACAAGCTTTGACAACGCAAGTAGGAAACAATTTAAATAGTTTAGCCGAGACTCAAGCGTTGGCCATGGGTGAGGTGTTATTTCAACAGCTTGCTTTGTTAGAAAGTATTGGATTAAACAAAGGTGTTACCACTGCTTTATTTGCCAAAAATGCTTCCTATCCTGAAGATGAAGCGGAAATTGAGGACACAATTGGGGAGTTAAATGATCTTTGGTTGATAGCTGATTCGACCAACCCTCTTGTGTTAAGTGTTGTGAATAACTCAACGTCAGAGGAGTTATTGAATTTTCAGGGTGCGTTTGATGAGCATGAGAATTTGCTCCTGACCGATAAGCATGGAGCCTTAGTTGCGGCAACTTACGTCCCGGAAAAATATTATTTTGGAGATGAAGAGTGGTGGCAAGAGACCTATCGCGATGGGTTTGGTATCGCTTATATTTCTGAACCAATTGAAAGGGAAGGGGAGCAGCCAATCATACGGGTTGCAGTGCCCATTCGTAATGAAGATACATTAGGACGGGTAAATACTGCTGGTGTTTTACAAGCAGAATATCAATTAGATGCGTTAGTTGACGTTATGACAGAAGCTAATGTGGGGGAAACTGGCTTTGTTGAATTTCATTTTGCTGATAGCGAACGGGAATTAGATGTTGGTGGGAATCTCTTTAACCCTATCTATGAAATTGCAGAGGTCGAAGAAGGTGAAAGCGAGTTTATACTTGCTTTGAAATCTTCAGATGATTTATTTGCTATCGGTGCGTATGAGGAATTTGAAAGTTTGGTTAGCGCGGCTCGTGTAAACACGTTGTCTCATTCCCCTCGTATTGATGCGCTAGATTGGACTTTAATTGCAATACAACCACAAGAGGAAGCATTTGCCCCAATTGATGCGCAGTTACAAACAAACCTATTGCTTGGTCTGGTAATTGTAGTTATTGCTGGTGGGTTGGCTGCCCTTGTTTCGCGGGTGTTATCTAAGCCAATTTTGCAATTAACAGAGACAGCAATGGCCGTTGCTGCCGGTGATTATACGGCACGTGCTGAAGTGGACACGGGGGATGAAATTGGGACATTGGCTGAAACTTTTAATTTGATGACTGAACAATTGCAAATTGCGATTGAAGGGTTAGAAATCCGTGTTGAAGAACGGACACGAGCATTGACAGCGAGTACGGAAGTGAGTCGTAGCCTTTCTACCATTCTTGATCCTGATGAATTGGTTAGTGAGGTTGTTACTCAAATTCAGACGGCATTTAATTATTATCATGTCCAGGTTTATATTTTTGATGATAGAAAAGAAAACCTTGTGATGGCGGGTGGTTCTGGTGAAGCAGGACGAGTGATGCTGGCGCGAGAACATGCCATTCCTGCAGGGAAAGGTTTGGTGGGGCAATCGGCAGCCATGAATGCGCCTGTTTTAATTCCAGATGTGACCCAATCTGAAGATTGGTTACCTAGCCCGTTGTTGCCAGATACGCAAGCTGAAGTGGTCGTTCCAATTGCTTCTGGTGAGAATGTATTTGGTGTACTTGATGTACAACATGATATTCGAGATGGATTGTCAACTGAAGATGTGGATTTGTTGCAAGCGATTGCCAATCAGATCGCGGTTGCATTGCAGAATGCACGCCTTTATGCCAGTACACAAGCTCAGGCACAACAGGAAGCTGTCGTAAACGCAATTGGGCAGCAAATTCAACAAGCAACCACGATGGAACATGTACTCCAAATTGCAGCCCAAGAGTTAGGTCGTTCTTTAGATGTGGAACGGGTGACTGTTCAAATTCATCGTGAGCAACCAGAAAACGGCCGTAATGGAAACATATAGAGGATAACACGATGATCGAAAGAGCAAAAAAGTTATTCGCTCCACCAGTTTATGAAGACAAAGAGGATACACGTTTAGCGTATATGCTTAACTTTGTCGCATGGGTCTATTTGGGGCTTGCACTATTTAGTAGCATCTCCTTGATTTCTTTGATTGGTAATGCAGTTGAGTTTAATTTGGTTGCATCAAATTTTGCCATACGCGTGAGCCCTTTTCTTTTAGGGTTTATATTTGGGCAAATTTTAATGCGGCGAGGTCGAGTAAAAACAGCCAGCATTATCTTTATTCTGATCATTTGGAGTGGCTATACCATTTCCCTGTTCCAAACAGGGAGCGTTTTTTCTACGGCCTTTTCCTTTTACTTTTTAACCATTTTAATGACCGGTTTGTTTTTGGGGACACGTTCAACTTTGGTCATCCTCTTTGCGTCAATACTTGCAGGTGGTGTGGCTGTTGTTTTAGATATGCAAGGGCTTTTACCAAGAATAGATTTTTCATCCCCTATACAAATGGTTACCCATTGGATTGTGTTGGTTGTTGGCTTTTCTGTCGCAACGGCCGTTTTGTATATGTTTATTCGTAATCGTGACCAATCCGAAAAAGAAATTCGACTTGCCAACGAAGAATTACGCCAAGCACAAGAAGCACTCGAGCTGCAAATTAGCAAAAAGACACGTGGGTTGGAGTTAGCGGCTGAGGTAGGTCAGGATTTAGCGCAAGAACGGAATTTAAATAGATTGATTGATCAAGCCGTGCATACGATTCAAGAACAGTTTGATCTCTATTACGTCCAAATCTACTTAGCAGATGTGGGTGAAAGACGCCTCATGTTACGTGCGGGGACTGGTGATGTTGGGAAAACATTAGTACAACGAGGACACCGCCTCGCAATTAATCCTAGTTCAATCAATGGAGCGGCAGCATATTCCAAACAGCCAATTGTTGTTTCCGATACAAAAAGCAATCCTCTGTTCCGGCCCAATGCATTATTACCAGACACAAAAGCAGAGATGGCAATTCCGCTTATTGTTGCTGATCATATTGTTGGTGTTCTGAACGTTCAAAGTGATGTGGTGTATGGCTTAACCGCAGACGACTTTACAACCTACAACGTTCTTGCTGGGCAGGTGGCCATTGCCATTGAGAATGCGAACCTATTTGAGGAAACTCGTAAAACACAATTGGCAGCAGAAGTTGCTGCTACACAATCGACTCGTGATGCGTGGGAATTATATCTTAATGCGATTGAACGGCATGAACGGTTCGGTTATACCTTTGATGGTATTTCGTTAGATGCTGTGCGTCAAATAGAAGAAGAAGTAGGCAATAGCCATAGTGGTGAGAAAGAATTAATTGTTCCGATCATCATTAACGATGAATTGATAGGATCTATTGCAATTGAAGCTGACGATTTGCAAGATTCTGCCAAGATAATGGTCAATGCTGTTGCACAACAGGTTGCCCAACAAGCTGAAAGTTTGCGGTTATTGTCAGAAACAGAAAAGTATCGTGATGAAGCAGAGGAAGCGGTTCGTCGGTTAACAAGAGAAAATTGGGGGCAGCACGAATCACAACTTGATACATCTGGATATGAGTATGATCATGATTTTGTACAACCGATTGCGTCAAGTGAAGATGATACAGTCCCAGCCTTGGTGAAAGAGATCAAAGTGCATGGAGAATCCATCGGGCAATTAGAAATATTAGATGTTGATTCTGATTCGGTAGAGGCTGAAGCGTTAATCGCATCCGTTGCCTCAGCCTTAAGTGCACAACTCGAAAACTTACGCCTTACTGAGCAAACTGAAAATGCATTAGCCAATTCACAAAAACGTGGTGAGGAGTTAGATCTCATTAACCGTATCGTGTCTTTGGCAACAGAATCGTTGGATATGGAATATACCTTACAAAGAATTGTAGAAGAACTTGGCCAAGAAATGAATTATGATCGTATTAGTATTGCGATCATAGATCATGCTAAGAACAATTTCACGATAGCGGCTGAATTTAATACATCAAATGTCTTGAACAATACGAAAGGGATGACTTTCTCTTTGGACGGCATGGGTGTTATGGCAGATGTTGTTAAAAATAACACGCCTGTTGTTGTCAATAATTTGCAAGATCGAGAGACAAATGCGCCTGCATTAGCAATTATGCGTGAGCAGGGTGTGCATTTATTTGCTGTTCTCCCCATGAGTGTGGGGCAAGATGTACTAGGTATGCTTTCTATTGCTTCGTTGCAAGTGGAACGTCAGATCAACGAAGAAGAGTTAGCTTTGCTAGAGACGATGATCCGCCAAATTGCAACGGCCGTTCAGAATGCAAATCTCTTTGCCAGTACACAACAACGTGCTCGTCGAGACCAGATTTTGAATGAAATTACAGCACGTGTTTATTCAGCCGTAGATGCAGAATCGATTTTGCAAACGGCCGCCAAAGAAATCAATCGCCAACTTGGTTTAGAAGCTTACGTTTATCTTGATGATGAGATTGAACTCACACCACAAGCTGAGAATGGTCATAATGGAGATAAATAATGCTTGGCGAAGATAAGAGATCCAACAGGATTCGCACTGTTTCTATATTAACAAATGTTGTAATCAGTCTTAAACAACTGACCGGCAAAGGAGTATGAGAATGAATAATTTTGCACAAATTCAACGGAACAAACAAATTTTCGTATTTGTTGGGGGTGTTTTGCTAATAATTATGTTGAGTTTGGTTGGTTGTGGCTCTAACGCAACGAGCGAGGCTGAAAATGGCGCGGATCTTGAGCCTGTGACCTTCCAAATGGGTTGGGTTCATGAATATTCTGCGGTAGGTGGTTATGCGGCTGAAGAAAACGGCCGTTTTGCCGAGCAGAACTTAGATGTCACGATCAATGAGGGTGGGTTTGACGAACAAGGGTATATTGATCCTTTGGTTCAAGTCCTTAACGGTGAAGCTGACTTTGGTGTTACCAGTGCTGTAGCCTTATTGCAATCACGTGCTGAAGGTAACCCTGTTGTGGCCATTGCTGCTGAAATTCAACGTAGCCCCTTTGCCCTTATCTCATTATCAGATAGTAACATTTTGCGTCCCTCTGATTTAACAGGGAAAACAGTTGCGGTAACAGAAGACAGCTCGCTGGCTCTTTACAACACGCTGTTGTCTTCGCAAGGCATTGATGCTGACGACGTTGAACTTGTACCGCGCACAACATTTGGCATTGAGCCGTTGCTTGAGGGTGAAGTAGATGCTTTAGGCGGTTGGATTGTCAACGAAGGTATTCTGGTTAAAGAAGCGGGTTTAGAACCAACATTCATTTTGCTTAGCGACTATGGCATTAATAATTACACTTCTTTGGTCTTTACAACCGAAGCTATGATCAATAGTAACCCCGATGTTGTCGAACGTTTCTTACGAGCGTATCTGCAAGGTTTACAAGATGTTGCTGATGATCCCAACCAAGCGATTGAATATATTTTAGCTTATAACGACAGCCTAGTGGCTGAAGAACAAGATCGCCGCTTACAAGCATGGCTGCCTCTTATGAAGCCAGCTGGCAGCACAGTTGGCTCAATGCAGCCAGAAACATGGCAACAAATACATGATTATTTGCTTGAAGAAGCGGTTTTGAGCGAAGCAGTTGATTTAGAAGCTGCTTATAACACGAGCTTTTTAGAAAACATCTATAACAAATAATAGTGTAGTAAATAGATCGGCTTAGGAGATCTAAGTATGAGCGCACACCAGAAAGAAGAAACTTCCATTGATGTAAAGTTGCCCTTTTGGCGACAACTTCGATGGCGGTTGGCTATCGTTTTTATCATTTTGGCCGTTACCCCAATGACGATCGTAATGACTATTGTTGTTATCAACAATCAAGCCCAGGCGCAAGAGCAAACGTTGAATCAACTTGAGTCCGTTGCTCAATTAAAGCAGAATCAAATAGAACAGTGGCTGGAAGATAGCGAATCGAATTTGCAGCAGTACGTGGCGATTATTGGTGAGCACCGACTGTCAGAATTAGCGGAATCATCTGCTGATGACGTCGCAGAACAAGCTGTTTTGCGGGTAATGACAGAACAAATAGCAGATTCATCTAACCTTTTTGATGAATTGTTTTTGTACGGCACAGATGGTGCAGTTTTACTTTCGTCAAATCCTGTTCAGGTGGGCAAAATTGTTATTAACCAACCTTACTTTGCGTCTAGTGTCAATGTTAGTTTAGATGCAGAAGAAAGTGAACATACTTTCATTCAATCTCCTTATTATGATATTAACACAGGTGCGCTAACAACAATTTTGACGCATCCTATAATTGATAATGAAACGGGGGAATTAACGGCCGTAATGGCTGGACGTCTGGATTTAAGTCGAATCGATGGCATTATGTTGGAGCTCTCTGGGTTGGGTGAAACGGGGGAAACTTATCTGGTTAGTCCAGAAAGTAACTATTTCCTCACGCCGAGCCGCTTTGAGGATGATGGTTATATTCAAACGCGTGCTTATCATAGTGTTGGTATTGATAATGCGATAGAAGGCGTAAACGGTTTAGGTCAATACGACGACTACCGTGATCCTGCTGTATCAGTTTTTGGTGCTTACCGTTGGCTACCAGGTTTGGATGTAGCCCTTTTGGCTGAGGTAGATGTCGCTGAAGCTTTGGCCCCAACAATTGCTCTGAGAAACTTTAGTATTGTTCTTATCGCCGTTGCTGGTCTTATTGCTGGGGGGTTGGGACTGTTTGTTGCTCAACGGATTGCTAACCCAGTAAGTGAATTGACAGAAACGGCCGTAGAGATCTCCAACGGTAATTTAGAACAACAAGCGTTAATAAAATCCCAAGATGAAATCGGCGTATTGGCATCTGCTTTTAATAGTATGACTGCGCAGCTGCGTCAATCGATTAGTTCATTAGAAGAACGTGTTGCTAGCCGTACCCAATCATTAGCGATTAGTACAGAAGTGAGTCGCAAACTTTCTACGATTTTAGATGTGGATGAACTGTTATTTGAGGTTGTGAATCAGATTCGTGATTCATTTAATTATTATCACGCACAAGTCTATATCTATGATCCGCAGAAGATGGATTTAGTTCTGCGCCGGGGGACTGGTGAAGCTGGTCAACAAATGTTGGAAGCAGGTCATAAGCTCCGTAATAATGAAGGCCTTGTTGGGCGTGCGGCGGCTGATAATCAAGTTGTTTTGATAACCAATGTTACGCAAGATGATACGTGGCTTGCCAATAAATTGTTGCCCGATACCAAATCGGAAGCGGCGATTCCGATTGCGATTGGTGACGAGGTGTATGGTGTGCTAGATGTACAGCACACTATGATTGGTGGGCTGAATGAAGAAAGTGTCGCGTTGTTACAATCCATTGCTAACCAAGTGGCGATCGCTTTCCAAAATGCGCGCGTTTTTGCACAAATCAACCAGCAGGCAACGATCATTGAAAATACAGACGCATTTATTGCAACGACAACGTTAGATGGAGTGGTCTCATTTGTAAATCCAACTGGGCTTAGCATGTGGGGATATAAGGATATTGATAATGTGCTGGGTAAACCTTTTGCCGAGTTGCAACCACAAACGGCCCAACAATTTGAGGATGAGATTTTGCCGGCAGTATTAAAGGACGGTGTGTGGCATGGAGAAACGGCCGTATATCACCGTGATGGTCAGCGCATTTCTGTAGACCAAACCACTTCGCTCATCCGCGATGAAAATGGGCAACCCAGTGCGCTCGCTACAAATGCGATTGATATTACGGAACGTAAACTAGCTGAAGTTCAATTGGCAGAACGGGTGAAACAGTTGAATTTGCTCAATGATATTGGGCGTAAAGCGAATGAAAACTTGCCTCTTTCAGAGTTTTTGCATTGGGCTACGGAGCGTATGCCCCAGGCAATGCGCTATCCAGAAGCATGTATCACGGCGATTACTTTGGATGACAAGGTTTACGGGCAAGCAGATGCGATTGAGTTAAAACGACACTTTGTCGAAGAGATCTGGGTTCGTGGTGAACAATCAGGTCGAATTTATGTCGCTTATACCAATGAAGACTATACCTTTGGTGATGAAGAAAGTGCGATGATGGGCGGTGTGAGTCGTCGTATTAGCAGCTATATAGAAGCACAATATTTGTTGGAACAGTTACAAGCGCAGGCGGCAGATTTGCAGAAGGTCGTGCAGATTGGTACGGCCGTTTCCACCATTTATGATCCAAACCAACTATTACAACAATTGACCGATTCAATTTACACGGAATTCAATCTTTATCAGGTAAATATCTTTTTATTAGAAAAGGCAGCGTTGATGATCACAGCCTCTTCTGGAAAAGCAGGTCAAGCATTACTCGATCAAGCATTAAACGTGCAATTACAAACGCAAAAATCCTTGGTGGCACGTGCTGCCCGTACACGTCAGGGGGTAGTTGTGAATGATGTGTCTGCAGAACCTGACTTTATGGCTCACACCTCGTTGCCAAGCGTTGGGTCGGAGTTGATTGTACCTTTGTTAATTGGTGATCAGGTTTTGGGTGTGCTCGATGTGGAATCGGAAAAGATTGATTATTTTTCAGAAGAAGATTTGAATATCTTTACAACGTTGGCTGCGCAAATTGCGGTGACATTGCAGAATGCCCGTCAGCATGAACAGACGCAAGAAGCTTTGCGAGAATTAAATGCATTACAACGCGTGATTACAGGTGAAGGCTGGCATACCTTTTTGCAAACACAAGAAAAAACAACAAAAGGATATATTGCCTCTAAACAGAAGGTCTTGCCCATTAAGGAATTGGGTTTAACAAATGGCAAACAGGGAACTGATGTCGTTGTGCCTTTGTCCATTCGTGGAACGAACATTGGTCGCTTAGGTGTCAAGAACGCAGACAACTTAGCAGAAGAAGACCGTGAATTATTGGAAGCTGTTTCACGACAAGTGGCAGAAGCGCTAGAGCGGGCACGGTTGTTTGAAGAGTCTGAACTTTCGCGTCAACAGACGAATGCTTTGTACGCGGGTAGTGAACAAGTCATTCGTGCGGACTCAATGAGTGAAGTGCTTAAGGCGTTAGTAGACTCAACGGCCATTTCCCGTTTAGAGCAGGCTAGCTTGCTTTTCTTTGACCATGCTTGGGATGAAACACCCCCTGAAATGTTGGAAACGGTTGCTGTTTGGGAAAAATCTGCTGATTCACCTTCCGTTCCTGTGGGTACAAAATTCCCAACGGCCGTTTATCCTATTTTCGATGTATTGGATCGGGATACACCGTTAGTGATTGAAGATGCAGAGACTTTTAACTTGAGTGAGACAACTAAGGCTCTTTTTAAACAATTTGGCACCCAAAGTGCAATTGCTTTCCCGCTGGTTGCAGGTGATTTATGGATTGGTATCTTAACGGCGCAATCGCAACATGCAACGACATTCACTTCAGAAGAAGTAAAGCAGATTTCTAGTTTAGTTAGTCAGGCTTCGGTGGTTGTACAAACACAACGCCTATTTGATGAAGCAGAAGCCCGCGCACAACAAGAACAAATTTTACGCCAAGTGTCTGAACGGGTGTATGGGGCAGTGGATGCAGAATCTGTGTTGAAAACGGCCGTTCAAGAAGTAGGTCGGGCCTTGGGCTTAGAAGCCTTTGTTTATCTTAATGATGTAGCACAAACTGAAGATACCTTACAAACAGAAACGGCCGTAAATGGCACGGCGAATTAATTTTAGCAAAACGATTGAACGGAATTGGGTAACGGCTTATGACGACTCAACAAATGAACAAACGAACTGAGGAAGAAGGACAAGCAATTCGAAATCAACGTGCTTTTCGATTGTTTTTAGTATTGGGGATTATTTTTGCAATCACATCGTTGCTGATTATTACCTCAAGCTTTGGCCCTGATTTCGATCTAGCCACAATGCCTGGTTCGATAGGTGGTGTTTTTGTAGGTATTTTGATGATCGCATCAGCCTACATATGTAAAAAAGGGCGTGTACTAGCTGGCTTGATTATCTCGGCAACTGCACTTATCGCCGTCGCTTTGTTGGTTATAACAAGAAACGCGAATATCGGGGTACTTATGAGTGCTTTGGTAACCCTTCCACTTATATTGACGGCTAGTCAAACCTTACCTCGCAAATATGTCACACCAGCTATTATCACCCTGTTTTTTGCAGGGTCTGTTTTAATTTTTGTCGATTTGTTTTGGAGTGGAAGTAATAGATTACTTGTTGATTCTGAAACGTTGAATATCGTCTATATTGGCTTTTTCTTATTGATTGGCGTTAGTTTATTTGTAGCCATTCGTCAATTTCCGTCATTTTCATTACGGGCTAAATTAATTTCTATCACGATTACGCTCGTTGTCATCACCGTATTTTTTACCACAATTTTAGTCAATTCAATTACACGTGAGTCGTTGACAGACCAACTAAATGAAAAGTTTCAATTAATTGGTCGTTCATCCGCTTTGGCTGTGGTTGAATTGCTTGAGCAGCAACTAGAGATCGTGCAAACGCTCAGTTTAGATAGTGGGTTACGTGCGTTAGTAAATGTCCAAAATTCGCAATATAGCGCTGACAATCAAGATAATTTAGATCGTATTTTAGAACGTGACTTTGAATGGGCGAATGATGAGACTGGGGGATTACAAAATTTTATTACGAATAACACAACAGCTCTGACCTTGCGTAAGTTCCAGAGCATTTTCCCTGGTCATGTTGAAATGTTTATTACGGATCAGTATGGGGCGCTTGTGGGGGCAACCAATGTAACGAGCGATTACTATCAAGCAGATGAAGAATGGTGGCAGAGCGCTTACAATGATGGTTTAGGTGATACCTATATTGGCGAACCGGAATTTGATGAAAGCAGCGGTGTAACAGCAATTAACGTTGCTGTACCTATGTTTGATGCTGCAGGCGAACAAATTCTGGGCATTATGCGCTCAACATATGATGTCAGTGATATAGCAGAGTTGTTAGCAAGCACGGGGGAAATTGGGAATACAGGGCATTTAGATGTCATATTTAAAGATAACCAGTTGCATGTTGAGGAGGGTCATTCGGGTTTGGCTCCAATTGAAATTGACCTGGAGTTGTTTTCATTATTGGTTAATTCATCTGAAAATATTGTGGCAGATGTCGAAGGGACGCGGAATTTATTAAACCTAATTCCCTTAGATACGGATAGTGTTAATCCCTTTATTGATGGGTTAGATTGGTATTTGATCGTTTCGCAATCAGAATTAGAGGCTTATGCTGCTGTACGACAACAACAACAAGTGACGACCATTTTAGCTTTGGCAGCGATTGTTGTAGGGGCTTTATTGGCTTCTTATTTTTCTCGGCTCATTGCTAGTCCCATCAATCGTTTAACAGAAACGGCCGTTATCATTGCTGACGGTAATTTGAATCGGCGGGCATCGGTAGAAACGGAAGATGAAATTGGAACATTAGCTCTGGCCTTCAATCGAATGACTGAGCAGCTTAGGAATTTCATTGGATCGTTGGAAGGGCAAGTTGCAGAACGGACGCAAGCGTTGGCAACAAGTACAGAGGTTAGCCGACAACTTTCTACGATCATCAATATGGATGAATTGGTGCGTGAAGTTGTGAATCAGGTGCGTAACTCCTTTGGCTATTATCATACCCAGATTTATTTGTACGATGAAGCACAAGATCATCTGATTATGGCCGGTGGTACAGGGAATGCTGGTCAGCAGATGCTTGATGATGGTCATAAATTAGCTAGAGGGCAAGGGCTCGTTGGGCGGGCAGCATCAGCCAATGAAGTGATTCTTATTCCTGATGTTTCGCAGGATAAGACGTGGTTGCCCAATGAATTACTTCCCGATACAAAGTCTGAGGCTGCTATTCCTATTGCGCTTGGTCAAAATGTGCTTGGTGTGTTGGATGTTCAGCACAATATCGCTGGTGGGCTTAATGAAAATAATGTTGATTTGTTGCAGTCCATTGCCAATCAGGTGGCAATTGCCATCCAAAACGCACGCCAGTATGAGCAGACACAATTTGCACTTGCTCAATCAGATCAACTTTATTATGAGGCTGAACAACAAGCAGGACGCTTAGCGCTTTTGAACGAGATGAGTACGGCATTTGGAACGGCCGTTACTGAGCAAGAGCTGTTTAATATTCTTGCGAACAACATCTTGAGCATCGTTCCTGGTGAGCGCGCTTCAGTTGCTTTAATGAATGATAATGAGGTTGAAGCGGACATTATTGTGTTAGGTGGCGAAGCCAACGAAGCAGTTGATGCTGTCAAAATGCCACTCAGCGATACAGTCATTGGGTTAGCAATTAAAGAAGATCGAATCATTCGCTTGCCACTTGATGAATCAGACCCACGTTACATGGAAGGCAACGCCTTGGTTGTTTCTGGTTTTCATAGCTTTTTGGTAACGCCATTAAAAGCAGGTGGTAAGACATTGGGTACTTTAAATATTGGAAGTAAGTACGAGAACATATTCACTGATAGCGACATTGGCTTTGTGCAACAAGTGGCCAATGCTATTGCCACTAATCTAGAAGGACAACGGTTGGGTGCACGTGCCCGATTATTGGCTTCCATTGTAGAAAATCATCCTGATTTTATTGGTGTTGGATCGTTACAAGGTGAAGCGGTTTATATAAACCCGTCTGGTTTGCGGATGATGGGGTTTTCCCTCGACACGGACGTCACTCAATTAGATACGAGCGCTTTTTATTCGCAAGAAGATGCCACTTTGCTAATGGAAACGGGTGTTCCTACTGCCATGAGTACAGGCAGTTGGTCGGCTGAGGCAGAATTGATTACCGTTAAAGGTGAAGCTGTTCCCGTGGAAGAAACCATTGGTATTACCTACGATGCTAGCAATCAACCGACTGGATTTAGCATTACGATGCACGATATTCGGGAACGCAAAGCATCTGAAGAAACATTGCGCCTTTCCCAGGCACGTAATGAAGCAATCTTGCAATCTGTTGCCATTCCAATGCTCATTTCTGACGTGGCAACAGGTCAAATTTTATATGCCAACCAACATTTAGCGGAACTTATTCGCACCTCTATAGAAAACTTGGTCGGCAACCAAACTCCCAATTTTTATAATGATCCTGAAGATCGGCAAACAGTTATTGGAAAGATTCAAACAGAAGGCGGCATTTCGAATTATGAGTTGGGTTTGGTCAAAACAGATGGCGAATTTTTCTGGGGGATGTTGACCGCAAGATTGTTTGAATTTAATGGCCAACCAGCAATTATTACGACGGTGGTTGATGTGACTGAGCGAATTGCGGCGCAAAGGGAAATTGAAAAACAAGCATCTGAGTTGGCAACGGTAGCCGAAGTAAGTACGGCCGTTGCCACCAACTTGGATACACAGGCCTTGTTAAATGAAGTTGTTGAATTAACTAAAGCCCGTTTCCAACTCTATCATGCGCACATTTACTTACTCAGTGAAGATGGGTCTGAATTACGCTTAGCAGCAGGTGCAGGTGAAGCTGGCCGACAAATGGTTGCTGAAGGGCGGCGCATCTCTATGAAACGAAAACAATCCTTAGTTGCACAGGCTGCCCGGGAACGGCGAGGTGTGGTTGTCAACGATGTACGTGCTGAGGCTGGATTTTTGCCGAACCCCTTGCTACCAGACACTCGTGCTGAATTAGCAACGCCCATGATTATTGGGGAGCAATTGCTTGGTGTACTCGATATTCAATCAGATAAAGTTGATGATTTTGCGGAATCGGATATCAACATCCAAATGACTTTAGCGTCACAAATTGCGGCTGCATTACAAAATGCAAGCCAATACCAACGTGCACAAGAGGCATTGGGCGAGGTTACCAAAATGCAACAAATGCTTGTTCGCGATGGGTGGGAAGCATTCATGCAGAAGCAAGAAGGGGACACACAAGGGTATCGTTACAATCAACAAACTGTACAACCGATTAAGCGCAATGGCGCTAACAAAATTGCTGTTGTCGAAGATGTCGAGACGGATGATCCGGATAACCAGATTGATTTGAGTGAAACGGCCGTTTTATCACCTTTAACCATTCGCGGGGCCAGCATTGGTACATTGGGCGTACGTGATCCTTCGGGACGTCCTGTGACTGAAGATAAACGCCAATTGTTAGAATCCATTTCTTCACAAGTTGCAGAAGCCTTAGAACGCGCCCGATTGTTCCAACAAACTGAAATTGCCCGTTCGCAAACAGAGGCTGCTTTAGATGAAACAAGACGACGCACTGAGGAATTGGCGATGATTAATAACATCGTGACGGAGCTAGGCTCGTCATTAGATGTTAACCAATCGATGAGAATTGTTGTTGATGGGTTGGCCGAAAGTTTGCATATTGAACAGTGTCGTATTGCCTTGATGAATGAAGACAAAAAATCGTTAACCATTGTGGCTGAGCATTTTGATCCCGAACACTCGACAACCGCATTGGGCTTAACGATTCCTGTTGCGGGTAATACATTAACCAAACATGTATTAGATACTTTGCAGCCCGTCACAATTCACGATGTAGACAATGATCCCCTTGTCGAGCCGGTACGTGAGCTTTTGCAAACGCAGGGTATTAAAGCGTTAACCATTTTGCCTATGCTTGTTGGTAATGAAGTATTAGGGACAGTGGGTATCGATATTTTGGATGAAGATAAGCGCTTAACGGATTCTCAAATTGATTTGGCACAAACCATTATCTTCCAAGCGGCAACGGCCGTACAAAATGCACGTCTCTATTCGCAAACACAAAGTCGTGCCGAGCGCGAACAATTAGTGAATCGGATAAACCAGAAAATACAAAGTACAACCAGTGTTGAAAGTGCTTTGCAGACAGCAATTGAAGAATTAGGAAAAGCCTTAAAAGCACAAAGCAGTACAGTTAATTTACAACTCGACAAAACAGGTAAGAACGGCTCGTAACTATATTGCCAGAAAGAGAACAGGAGCTTGCAATGGCAAAGAAAAAAGATGAAATGAAAACAAAAGCAAAAAGTAAATCAGCGAAAAATGGCCACACAGTACAAGAGCAACCTGTCCATTTGCAATCTTTGTTAGACGCCTTGCCGCAAAATGTGTACCAAAAAGATGCAAACGGCCGTATTATCTTCTGCAATAAAAGTCTCCTGTCTAATATTGGCAAAACCCCAGACGAGCTCTATGGTAAAACCGATCATGATCTTTATCCCAAGGAATTCGCCGATAAATATGCAGCTGATGATCGAAAAGTTTTTGAAACAGGCGAGACCATTGACCTTGTTGAAGAGAACCGGTCTCCTATTACAGGCGAAGTCAGCTATGTTCACGTGGTTAAGACTCCGGTACATGACGAAAATGGTGAGATTGTTGGCACGCAGGGTATTTGGTGGGATGTAACCAATCGTGTTGAGACTGAAATTAATTTACGAGAAAGCCAACGCTTATCGCAAACCATTTTAGAAGCGATTGCCACACCATTAATCATTGCACGACTAGAAGATAATGTGATTCTATATGCTAATGAGCATCTAGCGGATTTGCTTCGAATTCCAGTAGATGAGTTAGTTGGGAAGCCCACACCTAATTTTTACCATAACGCGACAATGGGTGAGCTTGTTTTGCAGCGATTGCAAACGCAAGGCGATATCGCGGACATGGAAATACAGTTGCAACGTACAGATGGTGAACTATTTTGGGGGTTGCTTTCTGCGAAAACAGTCGAGTTTGGTGAAGAACCGGCGATTGTTACCATGGTCTCAGACATTACAGATCGTAAACAGGTTTTTCAAGCATATGAAGAAACGTTAGAAGCAACTGAAGTCCAAGCCCATCGATTAAGTTTGCTTAACGAATTTGGCGCCGATTTAAATTTGGCCGTAACAGTAAATGACGTCTACCGTACAACAGCGAGGCATCTTCCTAAAATTGTACCGAACGATTCCGCTTCTGTGGGGATGCTTAACCAAGAGGGTAATAAGTACACTTTAATTAATCTGCGTGAAGATATTGAAGATGCTTACTACTGGGATGCAGAAAATACGGCGATGCATTTTGCTGTTCAAGAAATGCGTATGATTCGCTTGCCGAAAGATGTGCCTATGGAAGATTATTTGGATGGTCAGGCACGGTTAAAAGCTGGGTTGAATTCGGCCGTTTGTTCGCCATTGATTGTGCAAGGGAAAGCGATTGGCTCGATTAATATCACTTGGAAAGATAAAAATGGATTTCAAGATGTTGATGCCGGTTTTGTGCTGCAAATTTCATCTTTGGTAGCCAACGCAATCGAAAGCCGTCGCTTAGATGAACAATCAAGATTATTAGCCTCTATTGTTGAGAATCATCCTGACTTTATTGGTGTTGGTTCTTTAATGGGGCAGGCGCTTTATGTTAACCCTTCTGGGCGTCGTATGATTGGTCTACCATTAGATTACGATATTACACAGCTAATTGCCACTGATTTTTACAATGAGGATGATGCAAAACTGTTGATTGATGAAATAGTTCCTCAAGCTTTAGAGAATGGTGTTTGGCAAGGCGAAACATCTCTGCGCCGCATAGATGGAAATGAGGTGCCTGTTGACCAGATTGTTAATATTAATTATGACGTGAATAATGAACCAGTAAGTTTTGCGATTACAATGCATGACATTACAGAACGCAAAATGTCAGAGCTGGCGTTGCGTGAGAGTGAAGAGCAGTTCCAATCTTTGGTCGAATCTGCGCCAGAAGCGATTGTGGTTGTTAATACAGAGACGGGTTTGTATGAAAGCCCAAATACCAATGCAGAGCACCTTTATGGGTTAAGTCGTCAAGAGCTTGTGAAGGTTGGCCCGGCACAAACAAGTCCTGAATATCAGCCAGATGGCACATTGTCTACCGAGAGTGCTGGCGTTCAAATTATGGCCGCAATGCAAGGCAAGAACCCTGTGTTTGAATGGACTCATATCAATGCACAAGGTGAGGAAATTCCTTGCGAAATTCGTTTAACCAAACTGCCCAGCTCTGAACACCTTGTGCGGGCGAGTGTGACCGACATTACGTACCGTAAATTGGCACAAGCGGAATTGGCGCGACAAGCAGCTGAATTGGCAACCGTGGCACGGGTAAGTACGGCCGTTGCCAGTACCTTGGATACCGTTCAACTCTTACAAGAAGTGGTCGATCTCACCAAAACGAGTTTCGAGCTATATCATGCACACATATATATCTTGAACGAAAGTAAAGACACATTGGTTTTAACCGCAGGTGCTGGTGAAGCCGGTGCTCGAATGGTTGCCGAAAAACGTTCGATTCCACTATCTACGGAACAGTCGTTGGTTGCTCGTACGGCGCGAAACAGAGAAGGTCTTATTGTTAATGATGTTTATGCAGATGCTGGCTTTTTGCCCCATCCTGCTTTGCCCGACACTCGTTCAGAAATGGCGGTTCCCATTGTTGCTGGTGACACATTGTTAGGGGTTCTCGACATCCAGTCTGACCAAGTTGATCGTTTTTCTGAACAAGACTTGATTGTGCAAGGGACATTGGCTTCTCAAGTTGGAATTGCTTTGAACAATGCTCGGACTTTTGAAGAGTCAGAAAAGGCACGTGAACAATTAAATGTGTTAACACGTCGTTTGACTCGAGAAGGTTGGGAAAATTACATGGACGGTCTGACAACAGATTTGTCTTTCTCTTATGGAGATGTTGATGGCACACAAACTGGTGAGGCAGCAAGTAGGCCTGAAATATTAAACAATCTTGTTCAACCCTTGAGTATACAGGGAGAAGCAATCGGACAGCTAGCTCTATCCTTACCTTCAGGAGGATATGATGAGGCGTCGCAAATTGTAGCGGCTGTTGCCAACAACTTGAGTGCTCATTTAGAAAACCTTCGCCTAACTGAGCAAACACAAGTTGCTTTATCTGAGACTGAATCTCTTTATAACACAAGTACACGATTAAACGCTTCTACAAATCTTGAGGAAATTTTAGAGTCTGCTTTTGAATTACCAAAAGCTGTGGGGGCTTATTCTGGGGCACTTTATACCTTTGATTTGGCCGACAATGGGCTGCCTGAGTGGGCGGATGTTGTCTCTACCATCGGTGATTCTCCTGTACAAAAAGGGAATCGCATCTATATCCCAGATTTTGATTTGGCAAATTTGTGGCTGACAGATCCAAAAGGGGCTGTGTTGATTGGTAATGTTGCCAAGAGCCCTATGTTAAGCAAAAAATCGAAAGCTATCTTTAAGGAAGAGGAGAGCGGCGCTTTGGTGATTCTTCCACTTACTGTGGGCAACCGAAAAATTGGACAAGCTGTTTTCCGTTGGTCGGAGCCACGTACATTCTCTACTGCTGATCAAAGAATTTTCAATGCTATTGCAACCCAAGCAGCTTCGATTGTTTATAATAGATTATTATTCCGTCAAACAGATGAGGCTCTTTCAGAAACGGCCGCTTTGTATCAAGGTAGTGCTGATTTGAACACTGCCAATACATATGATGATGTTCTAAAAGCGTTGCGACACCATACATTGTTAGGCCAAAATAGTTCTACCATCAGTATCCTTTATTTCAACCACCCGTGGACAGAAAATGTACCGGATTGGGCTGATGTACTTTCCTTCTGGAGTCGTAAAGATAGAGGCGCTGATCCAATTTTACGCTTTACTTTAGAGGATTATCCATCAATGGCAAAGTTGTTGTCTCCCACTAAGTTAGTGGTTGTTGAAGACGTTAGCAAAGATAAGCGTCTGGGGAAAGACTTGCGCACATTATTCCAACAACAGCTTAAAGCTAAAAGTATGGTCTTTATTCCATTGGTCATTGGTGGACAGTGGGTTGGTTATTTAAGTGCAACTTATCCACAGAAAGTTAGCTTTTCTGATCAAGAGATTCGTCGTACCTTGGCACTTTCACGACAATCAGCAGTAGCTATTGAAAACGTGCGTCTATTTGTGCAAACGGAAGCAAACCTTGCCAATCTAACGACAATTCAACAAACAACTTCGCAATTGACCGCCTCTAACTCATTTAATGAAGCGGTAAGGGTTTTGTTACCACAATTGGTGAAGGCTGCTTCATCTGAATTGGTACGTATGTTTGTGGTGAAAGAGGATAAAGCACTTTGTGTAGGGACATATCCGGAAACGGGAGAAGTAAATGAAACCTTGGTGATTCCCTTGGATAAATTCCCTGTTTTGAAAGTGGTAGTTGATAGCAAAAAGCATAATTTAGTTTCTGCTGATGATCCCAACTTAACTAAGATTGAACAAAAAGTTTTTAAAGACTCTGGTGTGCAAAAAATGATTGCGATTCCTTTGGTAACGCAAGGTGGCATTTTTGGTTTCTTTACAGTTAGTACTAGCCAAGCTAGTCGAATTTATTCAGAGCAGGATATCAATTTGCTACAAACGTTGGCGGATCAAGCGATCATTGCTTTTGAACGTGTTCGACTGTTAGATGAAACGACAAAACGGGCACAACGGGAACAAACCTTGCGCCAGATTTCAGCAAAGGTACGTGGTTCTGCAGATGTAGATGTGGTTTTGAGAACGGCCGTAGAAGAGGTTGGTAAGATTCTTGGCCGCCAAGCTTATGTCTATTTACAGGATGAGGAAGAGAAAGCATAAGGTTTAGAGGACAGAAATTATGAGTAAAGATACAAAAGCCCTCAACTATCAAACAGATTCATTGGTTGTGATCAACCGAGTTGCAGATGCTCTCTACCAATCATCTGCATTTGATCAATCATTGCAGAACGCTATGCGCATTGTGCAAAACTACACCAGTGCCGATATGATCACTTTCCTTGAGGTTAATCCAGAAAATGCTTCTCTAGAGCGGCGTGCAAGTGAAAATCTAGTAGAAGATGTGATTTACCAACAACCGATTCCGCTTGAAGGCTCTTTATCTGGCTTGACAATCAGTCGCCAAGAAATTATCACTAGTGCGGACATCGCCAACGACGAACGTATAGAACCAGCAATTCGTTCAGCTTTAGATAAGCATGGGTTACACTTTGTTATTTCGGTGCCTGTTACCTATCAAGAACAGGCAGTGGCTGTTACCAACTTGTTTTACTGTGAAATGCCTAATATTCCAGATCGTGCTTATGAAACGCTTTTAGCGATTGGCAAAATTTTAGGAGCCGCATTAAAGCAAGCTGAAATGCCTGTTCAAGAACTTAAGCAAAGTGGCCCCTTAGCGGAGATTACCTCTCTTGATGGGTTGGAAATCATTAGCGATTTGGCGCAAAAGATGTTGGTGTCGGCTGATGTTGATGCGATGTTGCAGGAGGCTTTGCAAACGGCCGTAACTGCTTTAAACATAACAAGTGCATATATTTCAGAATTTGATGAAGACGAATTAAAAGAAAAAATCATTGCCGAATATGTGAGCGATAAAGCAAACGACCTCGAACGACAATCTGATTTGGGAGAGACCTATCCATTAGATATTGACTTTCGGGAGCGTATTGAGCAGTTAAAGACTACCCCCTACTACATTGAAGATATAGAAGACAGCAATTTATCAGAAACGGTAAAATCACATTTACAAACTTTTGGTGCCAAAACTGTATTAGGTGTCCCTCTTATCGTTAAAAGCAAGTTGGTTGGACTATTAGATCTTTGGGAAAGTCGGGAAAGTCGGGAGTTCACAGAAGCAGAAATTACAATTGCCCAGGCTATTGCAACCCAACTTGCTGTTTCCTTGAATAATATTCATCTATATGAAAAGACAAATAAAGAATTGCAAGAGCGCCGTAAAGTAGAAGAGACTTTACAAAGAAATGAAGTTGAAGCGCGTAAGTTCCAAGAGCAGTTAAACACATTACAAGAAGTAAACATTGAATTAGCTCGTATTGATTCACTTCCTGAACTATATGAACAAATCATTGTGCTTGCAAGAACAAAACTTGGCTTTGATCGCATTGGCTTGCTTCTCTATGATCAAGATACGCAAATGATGCATGGTACATTTGGTACTGATGATGAGGGCGAAATCAGAGATGAAAGGTATTTCTCTCACCCCGTAGATGATGAAGAATTAGAAGTTTTCGCCCAAAAATTGCCTTTTAAAGCATGGGAGACCACTGAATTAAAAGACGAAGGGAATGCCGTTGGTGTTGGTTGGCATGCCATGGCTGTTCTTTGGTATGAAGACACCCCCATCGGTTGGATCTCTGCCGACAATCTCTTGAAAAGAGAACCATTATCACAAAACTTAATGGAATTGATGCGCTTGTATGCAAGCACAATTGCCCATTTGATTGTGCGCCAGCGCTCCGAAGATAGTCTGCGCCAAAAAGAATTAGAAGCCCGTATTTTTCAAGAAAAACTAAATATTCTGCAAGAAGTTAACCTTGAATTGGCTCGGGCAACTTCATTGCCTCAATTATATGAACAAGTCATTGTGTTGGGTCGAGAAAGACTCGGTTTTGATCGGATTGGGTTACTTCTATTCGATCAAAAAACAAAAACAATGTTTGGTACTTTTGGTACGGATGATGTGGGTGAAGTCCGAGATGAGCAATACTTCTCACAAGTTGTTGAAAATAAAGAAATTTTAGAGGTAATTGCTAAAAAGAAACCGTTTCGGGTTTGGGAATCGACCGAGTTGGTTGACGAAGGCAAAGCTGTAGGGCAAGGTTGGAATGCCATGGCTGTTTTGTGGTATGAAGATACACCTTTAGGTTGGATTGCTGCTGACAACTTTTTGAAGAAAGAACCATTGTCAAGTAATTTGATGGAATTGATGCGTTTGTTTGCGATTACGGTAGCCCATCTTATTGTACGCCAACGTTCTGAAGATAGCTTGCGAGAACGCGAGGAAAGAGCACGTACATTCCAAGAGAAATTACAAGCATTGCAAGAAACAAGCATTGAATTGGGCATAACCCAGAGTGCTGATGAGCTATATCGTCGAGCCATTGAATTGGGTCAAGAAAAGCTTGGATTTAAACGCTTGGGTTTACTGTTATATGACGAAAAGACGGAAATGATTCAAGGGACCTTCGGTACAGATATTGAAGGCAATATTGTCGATGAGCGGGAATTCACCCAGGGGATTTGGAATACCTTGCGCGAAGTCATTGCTGAAAAGAAACGACTTGCAATTTGGGAGGATGTTCCTCTTTACAATGACAGTGAGATTGTTGGTCACGGATGGAGTGCGATTGCTGTCCTTTGGAATGGAAATAAAGGGTTGGGGTGGTTAGCAACGGATAATTTATTGACCCAAGAAGCTGCAAGCCAGGAGCATCTAGATTTATTGATGTTATATGGTGATGTACTTGGTCATCTAATTACGCAAAAAGAATCAGAGCAGACTTTACAGGAACGAGAGAATTTGCTCCAAATTGTACTAGATACCATTCCTCAATCAGTGTTCTGGAAAGATGTTAATTCTGTTTATTTGGGTAGCAATAGAAACTTTACACGCGATGCGGGAATTGAGTCTCCCCAAGCCCTTATTGGTAAAACAGATTATGACATTGTAAAGGATAAAAAGGAAGCCAAACGATTCTGGGAATTAGATCAACGTGTGATTCAATCTGGGGAATCAGAATTGAACCTATTGTCGACATCTTTTGACGCAAATGGTAAAGAAGTGTGGTATTCAACCAATAAAGTCCCCTTGCATGATGCCAAGGGTGAAGTCATTGGTATTTTGGGTACCTATGAAGATATTACTGAACGACGTGCCGCTGAGCTTGAACTGCAAAGACGAGAAGAAGAGTATCGTGATCTATATATAGATGCCCCCGTTGCTTATGTTTCGTTGGCACTTGACGGTACGATCGAACAAGCAAATTTGCGTGCGGCTGAAATTTTGCAAGTGAAGTTGGAAAATTTGTTGGGCCGTAAAATGGGAGACTTTTATGCAGATACACCCAATGGCAAGAAGAAAGCATATGGTTTTGCTGATAAATTAGCCTCTGGTGAAACAATTTTAGATGAAGAAATTGAAGTTGTTACGGCGCGTGGTAAGGAACTCTGGATTGCGATTACGATTCAACCAAATTTGGATGAGAATGGTAAGCTGCATTCAATGCGGGCGGCTGCTACAGATATTACAGAGCAAAAACGAGCAGAAGAGGCTCTGCGTAACGCGGAATTAAATTTACGTAAACAAAATGAGCGGTTGGTTGACTTGGCTAAGAGTGATGCGATTACCAGTGGTGATTTGAATCAGGTGTTCCGAGAAATCACAGAAACGGCCGTTGATGTGATTGATGTAGCGCGAGCCAGTATTTGGTATTACGAACCAGATAAGATCGAGTTGGCAGATTTATTTGAACAAGAAGCAAAAGCACATTCTGATGGGCTTGTTTTGTACGAAAAAGATTACCCATCTTATTTCAAAGCCTTACAAAAAGAAGGCAAGATTATTGCTAACGATGCGCATCGCAATTCGCGGACAAGTGAATTTTCTGAAGGATATTTAACACCTTTAGGTATTACTTCTATGTTTGATACGACGGCGCAAGTTGGGGGTAAAACGCAAGCGGTGCTTTGTCTTGAGCATGTGGGTAAACGGCGCAGCTGGACGATTGAAGAACAAAACTTTGCCAATTCATTATCTGACTTATTGGCATTGGCGATGGAAGCGAATGAGAGACAAAAAGCGGAAGAAGAATTGCAAGAGTCTTTGACCTTCCGCAGCCAACAATTTGAAATTGGGCAAGCTTTGGCTCAAGCGCAGTCTGAAGAAGCTGTTATCAATACATTGGTCAATTATGCTGAATATTATAAGCATGTTGCGATCTCCGTTACCGTATTAGAACGTGAGGAAGATGGTTTGGTTGATGTAACCAAAGCTTCTAATGCTTTTGATTCTGGTGTGCAATTAACCCCTGCCGGTACCCGGAATAGTCATGCCAAACAACCATTGGCACAATATTATTCCCGAGATAAGGCATTTATCTCTGCTGATATGGCTGATGATGAACGCGTGGGTAAACGTATTGGCAAGATGTTTAAATCGTTTGGTATTCGCAGTATGGCGATTTTGCCGATGTCAGCTGGTGGTGAGTGGATTGGCAATATGACCCTTATGACAGCACAGGTGGATTTCTTTAACGATAGGACATTGGCAATTTATCGTACATTAGCTGAACAAGGTGCAATTTCATTGCGCGGTGCTTATTTGAATGCACGAATTCAAGAAACATTAGCCCGTCGTGAACGTGAAGTACGTGTTTCGACTCAGATTGCTCAAGAAATTGCTTCGGCAACAGATTTAACGGATCTTTATACACGGGTTGTAACCCAAATTCAAGAACAGTTTGGATATTACTTTACGCAGTTATTGCGATATGATACGGCGCTCGATTCAATTGCTCTCATTGAAGGGTATGGCGAGATTGGACAGAGAATGGTTGAGTTAAATCATTCAGTGCCTCAAGGCGTTGGGATTATCGGAACTGCAGCTGCAACGGGGAAACCTGTTTTGCGACCTAATGTGACGGATGATCCAACATGGCAACCTAACCCATTATTGCCAAATACAAAAGGTGAACTCTCTGTTCCCATTAAGATTGGTGACAATGTTTTAGGGGTGCTCGATGTCCAAAGCGATAAAGCGAATCAATTAAATGAAAATGATGTTTTGGTTTTGGAAGGTTTGTGTGGGCAAATTGCGATTGCTATTGAAAGCACAACCTTGCGCCAAGATATGGAAAATCGTTTGCGTGAGTTGAATGCACTACAACGACAAATGAGTAAGGATGGTTGGCAACAATATCAAGCGATGCGGCAAGATGTTGTTGGCTATCAATATGATCATGGTGGGGTACACCCCTTAGCGGCACCTGCGGCATTGCGAGAGAGTAATGGTAATGGACAATCTGATGAAATTTTGAATACGCCATTGCAGGTTCGTGGTGAGACGATTGGGTTGCTTGGTATTGAAAATGATCCGAAACGGCCGTTAACCGATGATGACCGTGAGTTCCTAGATGCAATTACCCGTGAAATTGCAGAAGCTCTAGAGTCCGCACGATTATTCGAGCAAACACAAACAGCCTTGAACGAACAAGAACGGTTGACCGCAGAACTTGAAACTGTGGCTCAGGTGAGTACAGCGGCATCAACCATTTTAGAAATTGATGCATTGTTGCAATCTGTGGTAGATCTTGCAAAAACAAGTTTTGGTCTGTATCATGCACACATTTACCTGATCAATGAAAATGAAACGCGTTTGCAATTAAAAGCAGGGGCGGGCAATATTGGGCGTTTGATGACCCTAGAAGGGCGCGAGATTGGCTTGGATACCGAGTCATTAGTGGCCCGGGCTGCACGTACCAGACAAGGTGTGCTTTCCAACAACGTACGTAAAACAATAGACTATTTGCCTCACCCATTGTTACCCAAAACACAATCGGAGCTTGCTGTCCCCATGATTGTGGGTGACAAGCTAGTCGGGGTGATGGATCTGCAATCAAATGAACTGGACTTCTTCTCCGAAGAAGATTTGAAAATTCAACGGACGTTGGCTTCGCAAATTGCGGTAGCGGTAGAAAATGCATTGCAATATGCAGAGCAAGTGCAAACCGCATCAAAATTGCGCGAACTCGATCAATTGAAGTCTGAATTCCTGGCAAGCATGAGCCATGAATTACGGACACCATTGAACTCCATCATCGGTTTTGCTGATGTGTTGTTAGAAGGTTTGGATGGTGAATTAAATGAACGGATGGAAGAAGATGTTCGTTTGATTCGGGAAAGTGGTCGCCATTTGCGCGAATTGATTGGTGACATCTTGGATATGTCTAAAATTGAATCTGGGCATATGGAGTTGCGCTACGAAGAGATCAATATGCCCCAATTGGCGAACGACATTGTTGCCACAGCATCATCTTTAGCGCAAGAAAAGAAATTGCTGTTGAATTTGGATATAGATGAACATGTGTCAACGATTCAGGCTGACCGAACACGCTTACGCCAAATCCTGTGGAATATTACAGGTAACGCGATTAAGTTTACAGAGAAAGGTAGTGTTACCCTGGCTATGCATCATCGAGAAGACCATATTTTAGTCTCGATTCGAGATACCGGGATTGGTATTAAAGAGGAAAACATCGCGGTTGTGTTTGAACAGTTCCGTCAGATTGATGGTGGTTTGAATCGTACGGCTGGCGGTACGGGTTTGGGTATGCCGATTACGAAGAAGTTGGTTGAACTTCATGGTGGTGAAATTTGGATTGAGAGTGTCTATGGACAAGGTAGTACATTCTTGTTTACTATTCCTTATGACATATCGAAGCGCAGAGATAGAGATGAATCGTTAGATACTTCAGGATTGGATGGTATTTAAGAGAGAATGTATGTTACTTCTGGTAATAATTATCATCTAAACCTGGTCTAAAGTGAAAATTCCGATCTAATTTTAAAATTACCTGAAAAAATGGTAAGGGAAGAGTATAATAGAATGGTTTAGGAAATCATTTTAAGTGTGAAGGTAAATTGTTATGACAGATGCTCGTAAAATTGTTTTGTGTGTAGAGGATAATTCTGTAAATATGCTTCTTGTTTCACGCATTGTAGAAGCAGAAGGTCACGAGCTCGTTCAGGCGGAAGATGGGATGGTTGCAGAAAAGATTTTAAGTGAAATGACTCCCGATATTATTTTGCTTGATATCAACTTGCCGGGTAAGAGCGGTTTGGAGTTAGCTCGCGAATTTAAAGCGAATGATCGTTTAGCACCTGTTCCTTTAATCGCGACGACCGCTCAGGTACTTGTTGGGGATAGGGAGCGTTGTCTTGAAGCAGGTTGCGATGATTATCTTCCTAAACCACTTGACATTCGTAAGTTGCGTGAGGTTTTACGTCATTATTTAAGTAATGGAGTATAGATATAGATAAAAGTGTCGAATGTTCCCTGCATGGTGTGTTTTAAATAAACACATTAACAATTCGGCACTTTATTTTATTTCTTGACCGATAATTACGGCCGTTTTCCCCATAATTTGTGTCAAAAACAGAATACAAGCTTTATCCCCATTTCCTTTGAGGCGGAGTTGTTGTTTGAGTTGATCAGGTTCGAGGGGTGATCCCCTTTTTTTAATGGTCACTTCACCAATTTGATGGTTGCGCAAATATTGACGCAGCTGTTTGAGTTGGAACGGAAAATAATCTTGGACAGCAAAGCAACGTGCGAACGGTGTACTTAATTCTTTGTCTGAAGTGAGATAGGCAATATCATCTGAGATTTTGCTGGCTTCAAGTTGCGGCGCAATCGCTTCGATCAAATGAGCACGGATGATAGCCCCATCTGGCTCATATAGATACGCTTGGGGCGCTATGGATGGGATTGGCTCCGGTGGTAGATCATCGGTTGTGATGCTGAGGTTGGTAGGGAGTAAGGTTGCACGGCGTTTTGTGCTGCGAAAACGGCCGTACCACAGCACCCCTTCTTTCACTTCTCCCTTGAGAGAGATGAATTCGACTTCAGCATCATGAGGTAGCTCATCGTAAGCGACACCGGGGCTAATTTTTACGGCCGTATCTGCAACTTGTGCGCGCCATTGATCAACCAAACTAAGTGGTGGTTGATAATCATGCACTGAAAAAAAGCGGCGTCCCCGTTCATCGCGGCGTGCGGGATCAAAAAAGTAAGCGTCAGCTGGGAAGGGGGTGAGCGACAAGAGATCGGCTTGTAAAGGATGGAACTGTTCGCCATACCCATAGGCACGCACATTTTCCTGCGCCATCAGCAAACGCACCGGATCCCAATCGACCCCCGTTACCTCTGCAAATTCAGCAAATGCCAAGGCATCACCACCAATACTGCACCCTAAATCGGCGATTGTTTTGCATCCAAGTTGGGCAAAGCGCTGTGCACGATAGCGGGAAACAGTTTCCGCTGTCGCCTGCTCCATTGCTGGACGAGTGAAATACATTTGGGCTGCTTTGCTAAATTTATTGCTGGCTTGTTGGCGCAAAACGGCCGTTTCTAAAAGTGCCTGAGCTTGTGCGGCAGGGAATTCTCGCCGCAGCGTTGTGATGATTTGTAAATGATTATGTTTCGTTATTGGTGTTTGCCTTAGTTCGTCAAGCCATTGTTGGCTGGTTTCCGTAAGCAGGAATTGAAAATCTTCAGGGGTCATAAATAGGTGTGTGAATTAGGGGAGTTGGGGAACGGCCGTTTCCCACACGTCAGCTTGTTCTTCTTCATCTTCTAAAATGGGATCAGCCACACCTGCACGTTGCCGCTGGCAAATCGTTTGATACGCACAAACTTGACACTGGGTTAGATCATCGGTTAAGGGCCAATCCCCTTGTGCTATCTGAGACTCGATTTGGGTCACCAACATATTTAGATCTTGCCAATTTTGCGTATGTTGAGCTGCTGAATATTGGATGGTGCGCGGCTGTTCGGGATCTGTGACATACCAATAAGTGATGCTGATATTTTCTGGGGCCAGGCTGTTCGGATTTTCTTTGAGGATGGCTGAACCGCCTTCAGCCAACATGGCTAAATAGAGTCTTGTCTGCCAATCTTGTTTTAAAAGAGATTCATCCTGTGCTTTTCCTGTTTTCCAATCAAATAGATGCGCGGTTGGCTTGCCTGCGTCGTGTTCACCAAGAATGAGCAAATCAAAACGGCCGTTTAACAGATGTGCCCCAATGGGAATGGTCAAGCTCATCTCGGTTAAAACACGGCCGTTTGGCAACTGCAAGCCACTTTGCTGAAAGCGTAGATACCACTGTCGCACTTGCGCATCACCGATGCTGTTTGGCTCAATTTCCCATCCAAGAAAGTGGCGTTGCAGCAGTTGATGAAACTGCTGTCCTCGTGCCATGAGTGCTTCATCTTTTTCTGTTAACGGCCGTTTCGGCCACGGTAACTTTTGCAAATAGCGCAACTCAAATTGCCGTTGACAGGCAAGGAATGTAGTTAATTTATAACGACTTAATAAAAGCGATTCACTCATAAAAATAGAGATTGGAGATTTGCAACTAAAGTTGCAGCAATCTACGGTTGCGAGATTAGAGATTGGAAATTATCTTTTACGCATTACCAAATATTCCCATCCGGTGCACGCATGAACAGTACCGGAATTGCCCAGAAGATTTGATCATCGAAGTCGAAATAGAGCCCAATACGTGCTTCAGTTACGGCCGTATCCAGTGGTTTACCATTGGCCAAAAATTCATAGAAAGTTTCCATGAATGGGGCCCCTGCATCATCGGGCAAATTGAACTGCATCGCCACAACAGCAGGCGTACCACCCCAAACCAATTTCGGAGCCACACCCATCAAAGCACGTGCACTTTCATGATCAGGTTCATCTTCACTTGTTGCCGCCGTCTGGCACGCACTTAACATAACGAGCTTGGTGTCATCACCTTGTAATAGGACCAGCAGCTTTTCCGCATCGATCAATGCAGTTGTCCCATCACGTCCTTCTAAGGCTAAAGCACCTTCACCTGAATCCTGCAAAATACCATGCCCAATAAAGTGTAAAATGTGTGGTTTCATACTACGCACAACGCGACGTAATTGGCTTGCTTGTGCATGTTCTACGACTTGCACTTCAACACGCCCGCTTTCGATCAGCGGATTGAGTGCTTCTTGCACGACGGCAACTTCTCCTTCTACATCCAACAAATCTTGGTCAGAAGGACTGGCCCATGCGACTAAAATACGTACCTTTTCTGGAACCCCAACATCTTGTGGGGAGCGATTGGTAGGCATATAGCGCACAATTGGCGTTTCTTCATTTAACGCCATGAATGCTTTATCATCGCGTACATATTCCCACGGGATTTGGTACAAATCCCGTGATTCACGGAAAATATTGAGTCGCACGCGTACTCCAGCTTTCCCTTCACTTTCGGCGCGTTCTTTTGTCCGCAAAAACAAATCACGAATCAGGGGGGGGAAGAGAAACGTGCGTAAAGTATGTCCTAACTTTTCTGCGTCTTCTGGACTCGCCATTAACTCGCGCAAATAATAAACTTGATCTTCATACGTTTCATTATTAGGCAATGATTGGTAAATGATCGCATCCGTTTCCCCCGCTAACGAAGTTGCATTAAGTGCATATTGTCCATCTTCCCGCCCCGGACGAATATGAATATCAAAATTTTCATAATTAGGATCATCTTCAGTTGAGATTGACCTTGATGTTGTGATTGTTCCGTCGTTTGAAATTGTGCGAACGTCTGGTAGAGCTGGAGCTGTTACTTTATCTTCTGGACTTGGAGCGCCGAAAGCGGTTAGATCGAGTTGATTCCAATCTTTTTGCATTTGCACCATCAATTCATCTAATCTATCTTGTTGCTCCATGAGGTTTTGTAATTCTCGTGCTTTATCTCTTCTATTCTTCTCACTAAATTTTTGAGGGCCAAATCCTAAATCTTCAAACAATTTGTACATTGCTTTTAGATTATATTTTTCATAAATAACTTCAAAAAGATAAGGGGTCAAATCCAAAAATGGCCGATCCTCATAAATCTTATCTATAAGTTCTCCTAGCCGTCGCCGTCTTTGCATAAACGTCTGTAATTCTTGTGCTTTGCGTCGTTTATTGCTCCCGCTTACATTTTCATAATCTAGTTCTAAATCCATAAAGAGGTCGCGCATCTCATCGGTATTGTAATTTTCATCAATTGTTTCATATAGATGCTGGTATTCCATGAATAACTCCTTTCAATAAAAAACTACGGGTCAATAAACTGGTATTAAATATGATAGCACAATTTATCCATACGTTGGTGGGTTTGGATTGTTGACAAACCAAAAATAATAAACGCCAAAACCAAGCAAAACGGTCAACATATATAACGTATAAGAAATACGCATGACTGTTTTATAATTGTTGAATTGTAACGCTTTAATCATTAAGCCATTGGCACGTAAAACCACAAAACAACCTAAAATAAAAGCAACAGCCCCAACCAGCGCGTGCAGTGTTGTCAACCAGTAGAACACATCCCCTAATTTTTCAGGAATCCCTGGCGCAATAAAATCGCGGTAAGGCAAAATCATCATCCACAGTACAAAAATGACATTTAGAATAACAGCACTCGTTTGCACCCAGCGATGGGTTTCATATTTGCCTTTAACCGCAAAGACAACACCAACTGTTAACAACACGCCAAACAAAATCATCATGACCAATGTAAAGTCGGCAGCCCAATTAGCGGCCGTTCCTAAAAACCCCGGTTGATGCAGAAGCTCATTCACAAAATCCTCCTGCTCCCCTCCACCACAATTTTAGAATCCAATTTCCAGCCTATAAGGTACTAATGGGCCAAAATCTTGCTTAAGAACAACTTGGTCCGTTCATGTGTAGGGTGATCAAAAATATCTTCGGGGGAACCAATTTCTATTACTTGTCCATTATCCATAAACACGACACGATCTGCAGCTGCACGTGCGAACCCCATTTCATGCGTTACCACAACCATTGTCATACCCTCTTTTGCTAGAGCCAACATCACGTCCAGCACTTCATTGATCATTTCGGGATCAAGGGCACTGGTTGGCTCATCAAAAAGCATGATTTTAGGTTGCATCGCCAGGGAACGCGCAATGGCGACTCGCTGTTGCTGTCCACCAGATAACTGCCCCGGATACTTATCCGCTTGCTCTGGAATACCGACATGGTTTAATTGTTCCATTGCAATTTTTTGAGCTTCTTCTTTGTCTCGTTTGCGCACCAATTTTTGGGCAATCATCACATTTTCTAGCACCGTGAGGTGTGGGAACAAGTTAAATTGTTGGAAGACCATTCCCACTTCTGCACGCACTTTATTGATATCGGTTGCCTTATCTTCAAGTTGAACCCCATCAATTTGCACGGAGCCTTGGGTAGGTACTTCTAAATGATTGATGCAACGTAAAACAGTGCTTTTCCCCGAACCACTAGGACCAACAATAACCACAACTTCTCCAGCTTTGACCCGAAAATTGACATCTTTTACGGCTTGCACAGAGCCAAAGTATTTATACAAATTTTCAATGACAATAATATCGTTGCTCATCTTATCTATCCCCCTTTGATCGATTTTCAAACCAGCGCAAAATTAAACTTAATGCCAATGTCATCGACAAATAGCAAAATGTCAATACAAGGTAAGATTCGGGGAAACGGAAGGTGCTTCCTGCATGTAATCGTGCTCGCTGCGTCAGTTCTCGTACAGCCAAAACAGATGCCAATGAAGAATCTTTGAGCATGGCAATAAAATCATTGCCTAAGGCTGGCAAAATGTTACGAATTGCTTGTGGTAAAATGATGTGCTGCATCGCTTGACGATAGCTCATACCTAAAGAACGAGCTGCTTCCATTTGTCCACGATGGACAGATTCAATACCTGCACGGAAGATTTCGGCAAGAAAAGCGCCATAAATAATTGCTAAGGCCACAATTGCCCTTAATTCAATCGATACATCACGATTATTGATGCCAACAGCATTGGTAATTGCCGGTACAAGCACAAAGGCTAGGGTTAGGATAAGGACTAATGTCGGAACCCCACGAATAAATTCCACATACGTAATGGCTATATTACGTATAAAAGCATTTTTACTAATACGCCCGAGCCCTGCCAGTAGCCCTATAATAAGTGCTAATGCAAACCCGCCTAACGTTATTTGCAACGTAATGCGAATACCGGGAATGATAAAAATAAATGCTTCGCGAGTATCTGTATCGATGATGATGAAAACGCCAATCAATATAAGAAATCCGAGGATGGCAATAAGCCACCACGGGAATTCGCGCCAATTTGAATCATCTTTGGTTTGTAGTTCAGGTCCTGTCATATCTTCTCCTCTGAAAATAATTTAACGCAGAGATGCGGAGGCGCAGAGAGGGGAAGTCAAAAAGCTGCCATCATCTGCCCGACTACTTGGTCGCAAATCTGCGTAATTTTTGATAAAAGCATTTTCATTCATGGTGGTTGACGACAGTCGGTGTCGTCTCCTCTGATTGTAAACTGTAGAGTGCGCGGGGAACGCAGAAGAAAAGAGAAACTGACAAGAGTTTAAATCTGCGTAATCTGCGTAATCTGTGGATAAAAATTTTAAACATAATGGTCAATCACCATTGATATCATTTCCTCTTGTGCGTGTAGGATCAGCAAGGAAATATTAACGTAAAATGAAATGAAAACAAAAAAGCGCCAGACATTGTCTGACGCTTTTTGAAAAATCATAAGTGAGATACTGGATTATCCTTCTAAATCATCATAAGTGATGGTGAAGTCGGGTCCGAAGAATTTTAGATTAAC
>JBNKHS010000002.1:0-32602 GCA_050290485.1 Promineifilaceae bacterium (SeqCode)
AATTTCGGTGGCGGGGGCTTTGGTGGCGGCGGGTTTGGTGGTGGCGGTGGTTTTCGTCGCTTCCTCGTTTTGGATGAACCCACGTTGCAAGGGATGGCGGATCTGACAGGTGGTGAATATTATCGCGCCGAAGATGCAGAGCAACTGTATGATGTCTTTGTCAATTTACCCACGGATTTTGTTTTGCAAAAAGAACGAATCGAGATCAGTGTCATCTTCGCGATCATTGGCGGTGTTTTGAGTATGATCGCTGTTATCCTCTCGCTTTGGTGGTTCCGTTATCCTTGATCGTTTACTACTCTTGAAAGCTAAATGAGTTGTGGAGATGTTTATATGAAAACTATTCCCCTTTTACTGCTGATGTCTATTTTATTGGCGGCATGCTCCCAAGCAGAGGAGGCAATTACACCGCCAGCAACGGCCGTTTCTACAGAAACAGCAACCACATCTATTGTCGCTGCTGAAGCGACAGAAGCGCCGACGGATACGGCCGTTCCCGAGGTAGAAGCCACTATTGAGCCCACCGCAACAACAGAAGTTGTGCAGCCGACGGTAACGCCATTGCTAGAAACGGCCGTACCGTCTCCTCAGCCCATTGAAGTGACCTACTTCACCCCATCTCAACAAGAAGGGCCGTATTACACTGTTAACAAGCCCGCCGACAAAGACAACGATTTGGTCACCTTTGCTGAGGCAACAGACTTGCCCAATGGGCAAATTCTAGAGTTCGATGGCATTGTTTATGATGCTACTGGCTTTCCTCTCGAAGGGGTCACCATTGAAATTTGGCAAACCGATGCCAATGGCGTCTACCTCCATCCCAACGATCCTGGCACAGCAGGACGCGACCCCAACTTCCAGTTTTATGGTGAGGCAGTAACCGATGCGAGTGGGCATTACAGTTTTCGCACTATTTTGCCAGGGCTTTACGAGCCACGTCCACGTCATATTCATGTGAAAATCAAGTTGGATGGACAGGAACTGCTGACAACCCAATTTTATTTTGCTGATGAAATCAATTTACAAGGGGACGATGCAGCGATGTTGGTCAGTACAGAACCGAGTCAGGATGCCCAGGGGAATCCAATTCTAGTGGGTACGCGAGACATTATCCTCAATTTCATTCCAGCGAATTAGATGTGAACCCATCTGGCTATTATTTTTTAGGAGACGGCACCAACTGTCGTTGACCACCATAAATGAAAATATTGTCGTAGGGGCAGACCTGTGTGTCTGCCCACTTTAGGCGAACACATCGGTTCGCCCCTACAAAAAGGTTTATTTTAAAGGAGGCATACTATGAACGACAAAGAGCAGTTATTGGCGCTGCACCAAAAGGTGATTCAGGCGCATTTTGATGCGGATGTGGATGGGTGGCTGGAGATGGAAACGGCCGAATATATTTCTGCCAATCGTGGAGTGATTAGTTACCCTAGTAAAGAAGAACGTCGCGCAGGGCGCACCCCCTATTTGCAAACAACCACCTTTACTGAATATCGCGATGTGGTTGACCCTGTGGTTAAAGTTTCTGTGGATGGCACGTTGGGCTGGGTGATTGTGCAAGTGAAGGTGACGGGTGTACAACAAGCAGGGGATGGTGAGGAACGGCCGTTATCCTTTGAGAGTGCGTGGATTGAGCTGTATGAGAAGAAAAACGGCCGTTGGCTGTGTGTCGGTAACGTCTCCAATATGAAATCTTAACTTGAAAATAGAACGCAGATAACGCTGATTGATCTGATTTACCTGATCATATAAAAAATTAGGTAAGTTGACGGGTAAGCAAGCAATTGTGTACAGTGTGCGCCATGAGACAGAATAAGCAAATATGGACTATTTTTGTTGTAATCGTGATGCTTTTAGGCGTCTATTTATTGCCCAAAACCTATTCTGCTGTTGCCGAATCGACAGGAGCACTTGAACCCCAAGCCTATCTCCCCATTGTCCTTAAACCAGTAGGTGACGTGCTTTTTGGACCTGTGCACTCAGGTGAAGGGACTTATTATTGGGAAGCGGATGGCACCGGAAATTGCCTTTTCGATAAAACGGACAATTTAATGATTGCGGCCATGAATACGTATGATTATGGAAATGCAGATCTTTGCGGTGCTTATATTCAAGCAACGGGGCCGAAAGGCTCAGTGGTGGTACGCATTGTGGATCGCTGTGCTAATTGTGATGACGAGCAAGTTGATTTTAGCCCTGAAGCATTTGCTGTTATTGCTGATATTCCTGACGGTAGAGTTGACATAACTTGGCAGCTAATAAGCCCAGCCATCACCACTCCCATTGAATATCATTTTGATTCAGCCAGCCATGAATATTGGGCAGGTATACAAGTGCGCAATCATCGTAATCCAATTACCAAACTTGATTATTGGGATGGCTCCAAATGGGTCAATATCCCAAGGGCATTGTATAATCGATTTGATGTCAGTGGTATAGGTACAGGGTCGTTTAAATTCCGAGTGACAGATTATTTTGGCAATCAGATTGTTGATTCAAATATTCCCTACACAATTGGTAGTTCAACCCCTGGTGCAAGCCAATTTCCGCCACCGCCTTAATTTATACATTGACCACTATCTGTCAAAATTGCTACAATTTTTAACTTAATAGGAGCGAAAGTAAATTTCGCCCCTAAAATTCAGTTTTTTGTTTCAAAAATTCGTTAAGTGCAATTAAAGTGCTCAATAATGCCCCTCTCGTCGCTACAGAAAACAACAAAACTTGGAGTGCCTCATCATGAATGTCTCGGAAATTTTCATAGATCTTGGCCAGAACATAGCGGTAGCACTCTCCCTTGTCTTTATTTTCAGTTTAATCAGATCTTATTTAACCCAATTCTCGGATTCGATTTATCAAGTGAGTATGGGGGTGTTGTTTGGGCTAATTGCCCTGATCGGTATGCTCAATCCGATTCATATAACAACGGGCGTTATTATTGATGGGCGCATTGTCGTTGTTGCGCTGGCAGGATTGTTTGGAGGGTGGCGTGCCGCGCTTATTGCCTTGAGTATGACCTCTGCTTACCGGATTTATTTAGGGGGCATTGGTATGTTGCCTGGTGTCGGGGCTTTAGCTAGTAGCGCTGTGATCGGCGTTTGGAGTTGTAGGCAATGGGCATTGAAAATACGTTATTGGCATGCATGGCAATTTTTAACCCTAGGCATTATTTTGGCCATCCAATCATTGCTTTGGACTTTTTTGTTGCCTCCAGACATTGCGCGAATAGCATTTGAGTTGTTTACCCTACCTGTCCTTGTTTTCTATCCATTGGGCACATTTTTTCTAGGGATGTTTTTTGCTTACGAACTGCGCCGTTTTGAAAGTGAAGATCGTTTTCAAAATTTAGTTAACGGTTCCGTGGAAGGTATTTTAGTTCATCAAGATGCAAGTCCCCGTTTTGTAAATCCTGCGTATGCTCGTTTGTTGGGCTATGAAGATCCTACCGAAATTTTGGCGATGGATTCCATTTGGCCTTTAGTTGCGCCTTATGAACGAGCACGTTTAATGGATTATCAAGATGCTCGTATACAGGGACAGTTTGCACCTACGACGTATGAGTATGATGCGATCCGCAAGGATGGCTCAATTGTGCCCATACAGCAGTTGGTTACGATGATCACATGGGACACAGAACCAGCTATATTGTCAGCGAGTATTGATTTAACTGAACAGAAGCAAGCAGAGGAAGCGTTGCGTCAAAGTGAAAAACGGCTGCGTGAGGCACAGAAGGTTGCGTGTATTGGGAGTTTTGAAGGCAAACTTGCGGAAGATGAGCTGTGGTGGTCGGATGAACTATACCACTTATTTGGCTTAGCTCCTGAACAGTTTGTGCCTACAAAAGAGGGTTTCTTTAGTTTGATTCATCCAGATGATAGGAATGGATATATTGCCGCCCTAACAGAAGCTTTAACCAATGGTCAAGTGCTAAAAGAATCTTACAGAGCCAAACATAGTTCTGGTGAATGGCGGTATTTTGAAACAATAGCCACAACAACGATGAAAGATAATGAGCCATTTGTTCTGAGTGGGACAGTACAAGATATTACAGATCGCACTCAGGCTGAGCTTGCGCTAAAAGCAAGTAATGAAAATTTGCGTATTACCTTAGATTCTATTGGTGATGCGGTTATTGTCACAAACGCGAAGGGTCAGATTACCCGCATGAATCCTATTGCTGAATCATTAACGGGGTGGACATTGGCTGAGGCTGAGGGAATGGCTATTGAAGATGTTTTTTATGTTGTTCATGAGCAAACACGCGAGCTTGTCCCTAGTCCTGTGAGAAGCGCTATAGCAACAGGCGAACCCGTTGTTTTAGCTAATCACACAATACTTATTGCCAAGGATGGAGCAGAATACCAGATAGCAGATTCAGGGGCCCCCATTCGGGATGCAGAAAACAATGTTTTTGGTGCTGTGTTGGTGTTTCGAGATGTTACCGAGAAGCGGCGGACTGAGCAAGAGTTGTTAAAAGTGAAAAAGCTTGAATCTTTAGGGGTTTTGGCGGGCGGAATTGCCCATGACTTTAATAATTTGCTGACTGGTTTATATGGCAATCTAGACTTGACGAAGATGCTTTTGCCTGCTGACCATCGTGCCCATAAGTATTTGGATGTTGCCGAAAAGTCTATGGAGCGAGCCATTCGTTTAACTGATCAATTGTTGACCTTTGCTAAGGGAGGAAACCCGATTAAGGAAACAGTTGCCTTAGGCGATATACTTGTGGAAACGGCCGAATTTTCTTTGCACGGGAGTCAAGTTAAATTACAATCGAATATTAGCCCAGATTTATGGTTGGTTGAAGCAGATAAAGGACAGATTAGCCAGGTTATTAGTAATTTGGTGATCAATGCACAACAAGCGATGCCCACAGGAGGGGCGTTGACTATTACTGCAGAGAATGTGGTTAGGGTAGGTAAAAAGTATGTGCAGATTATGATCCAAGATGAAGGCAGTGGGATTCCGTCACAATATTTGGACAAGATTTTCGATCCATATTTTTCGACCAAGCAGAAGGGGAGTGGTCTTGGCTTGGCTTCTAGTTATTCAATTATCGATAAGCATAACGGCCGTATTCATGTTGATTCCCAACTCAACCAAGGGACAACATTTACCATTCTCTTGCCAGCGATAGACACGCCCACGAGTCGTCAGGCTACGGATGATTCCGTTACATTGGCTAATCATTCAGCCCATATTTTGGTGTTGGATGATGAAGAAATCATTCGGGAAACGATTGGGGGCATGTTGCAAGCGATGGGACACCATGTTGAGTTTGCCGTTGATGGGCAGGAAACAATAGAAAAATATAAAAGTAGTTACGAAAACAATCATGTATTCGATCTGGTGATCACCGATTTGACTATTCCTGGTGGTATGAGCGGAAAAGAAGCTGCTCAAGAAATTCTGAAAATGAACCCAGATGCAAAGCTGATCGTTTCTAGTGGGTATGCACATGATCCCATAATGGCTGATTATCGAGCCTATGGGTTTCGTGGTATTGTGGTCAAACCTTATCAATTTGCTAAATTGCAAGTCGCGGTGCAGCAACTATTGTCGGAAGTGCCTTAAGTGCTATAGATTCCCTTCGCTCAGCAGTCCCATCAACCTATTGTCATGATTACGGCCGTTCCTTTACGATGGATGTTATACAACGTCTTAAGTCCATTTCATTTTCTTCCTCCATTTCATCCTCTATACCAGGGAATGAAATTGACTCTGGCAAAATAAAACACCGCCCACATCGTTATAATGTAACAACTATATTTTGTACATTCACATGAGAGAAAATCATGAGCGATAAAAGAAAGACAAAAGCACAACTGATTGACGAATTGACTACATTGCGTCGGCAGATGGCTGAATTGGAAACTGCAGCGCAGACATGCAAAACACGAAAACAAGAATTGGTCGATGAAAATGCGCTTTTATCAAAAGTCATAGACATATCCTTTTACGCAATCATTATTGTAGACGACAACCAACATATTGTTACCTTCAATCAAGCTGCTGCACAACTTTTTGGCTATGCACCAGAAGAAGTTATCGGGCAATCTCTTGACGTCCTTATTCCTGCACAATTCCGCGAGACACACCATGATCATATGGCCCGGTTTGCTCATTCAACACCAACCGTTCGCTTGATGGGAGAGCGGCAAGGTGTTCATGGTCGCCATAAAGATGGTACAGAATTCCCCATTGAAGCGTCTATTGCTATTCAACAAATTGGTAATAAAAATTACTTCTCTGTGACTTTGCGCGATATTACCCAAAGACAACAACGAGAGAGAGCATTATCAGAAAGTGAGCGTTTCTTTGACAACGTATTTACGTACTCCCCTGTTGGCATTGTTGTTACCGACTTTGCTGACAACGTCTTGCAGATCAACCAGAAATTTACAGAACTATTTGGATACACCCTTGAGGATATTCCAACTGTATCGGACTGGTTCCCCCGAGCATTTCCGAATCAAGATTCACAGAAAACAGCTGCAAAAAATTGGCGCAAAGATGTTACGCGCTCTCAAGTAAATAAAGGAGATACACCTGCGAGAGAATATGAAATTGTTTGCAAAAACGGCACGATTCGGTATGTAGAACTAACCAAAAAGGCAACACATGAACATGTTTTGGTTACGTTTGTGGATATTACAGAACGTAAACTAATGCATGAGCAACTTGTCAAAGAATTAACCGATGGCATACAACGAGAGGCATTATTACAAAAAAGCGAAGAACGATTGCAATATGCTTTGATCGCAGGCAACCTTGCCTTATGGGAGTGGAATTACAAAATAAACAAGGGTCATTTTAGTGACTCTTATTTTTCCATGTTAGGATATGCTCCTGAAGAATCATCCGTCTTTACAGAAGTTTTTTACTCTCTTTTACATCCAGATGATCTCCCTGCTGCCCGACAGCGAAATAAGGTGCTTGCCAATGGACAAATGAATGCATTTGAAGCTGAATTTAGGATGCGCACCAAATCTGGAGGATGGCGTTGGATACTGTCACGTGGACAAGTCGTAAAAAAGGATATAAAGGGGCATCCCCATCGCGTGATAGGTATTCATTTAGATATTACAAAGCGCAAAGAAGCACAAGCTGCGTTACAAGAACGACAAACAGAGTTAGAACAAATCTTCAAAACGTTGCCGAATGCATTGATCTTTACTGATCCCCAACGCCGTATTGTTCGTGTTAATCGCAAATTTACAGAGATATTTGGTTATCAAGCTGAAGAGGTTCTGCATAAAGAAACAGAACTTCTTTACGTAAATGAGGAGGTTTACAGGAGCGAGGGACATAATCGCTACAATCTCGATGCGCCTAATCAGACAGAACCTTATGAAATCGAGATGCGCCGCAAAAATGGGGACCTCTTTTTTAGTGAAATAGTGGGTGCAAAGGTCTGTAATAGCAAAGGGGAGATGATTGGCTATTTGAAGATTATTCGCGATCTAACTGAAAAAAAGAAGATGGAAAGCGAGGTTGAGCATCACAAAATCTTGTTGCAAACGATTATGGATGAATCGAACCTGGTGATTTATGTGAAAAAGGCAGCAGATTTAACCCATGTTTGGACAAGTAAACGATTTGCTGAGGTGGCAAATATTAACTCTGCAGAAGCTCAGGGGAAAACAAATCGCGAACTGTTTGGAAAGGAACTGGGTGCAAAACTTGACGCATCAGATCAAGAGGTTTTAGCTGGAAGTCGTGTTGAAAAAGAGGAAGCTTTGCACGACGATCGTATTTATTGGTCACAAAAATTTATATTGCACTTACCAGAAGGTGATACCTATATATGTGGAATTTCGACAGATATTACGGCACGTAAACGCGCCGAAGATGAACAATTAAGATTAGACAAATTGGAATCTTTGGGGGTGTTGGCTGGTGGTATTGCCCATGACTTCAACAATTTACTGACGGGTTTATATGGCAATATTGAATTGACGAAAATGTTTTTAGCGGCTGAACATCCTGCGCTTAAATATCTTGAAGTTGCTGAAAGTTCGATGGAAAGTGCAACTAAGTTAACTGATCAATTGCTGACATTTGCTAAAGGAGGTGACCCGATTAAAGAGGTTTTTGCTTTGGGCAGTACAATTTCGGAAACGGCATTGTTCTCATTGCGTGGCAGTCGTGTGAAGTTGCAATTGCATATTCAACCTGATTTATGGCTTGTGGAAGCAGATAAAGGTCAACTAAGTCAGGTTATTAGTAATTTGGTAATTAACGCTCAGCAGGCGATGCCTACTGGTGGATCAATTTATATTACGGCGTCAAACGTTGTTTTGGATGACAGTCATTTTGTAGAAATTGAAGTAAAAGATGAGGGGGGTGGGATTCCTCCGCAATATATTGATAAGATCTTTGATCCTTATTTTTCTACGAAGCAAACGGGAAGTGGGCTTGGATTGGCATCTTCTTATTCTATTGTTAGCAAGCATAACGGCCGTATTTCTGTCGCATCTGAACTAAATGAAGGAACCTGTTTTACAATTCACTTACCAGCATCTGAGGGTTTAGAGGAATCTTTTGTTGATGACGCTTTAGCTGAAGAAAATCCAGAAAGCCTTGCTCCAGCACGCATTTTAGTTTTAGATGATGAATCAGTTGTACGTGAAGCATTAGGAGGGATGTTAACTTTGTTAGGACATCATGTGGAATTTGCGGTAGACGGGAAAGAGGCACTTTTCAAATACCAGACAGCTTTAGCCACCGGTGTTCCGTATGATTTGGTTGTTGCTGATTTAACGATTCCCGGGGGAATGGGAGGTCAAGAAGCAGCACAAGCAATTTTAAATATGAACCCCGATGCCAAGCTTATTGTTTCCAGTGGTTATGCAACTGATCCTGTGATGGCAAATTACGTTGCTTACGGGTTTAAAGGGATTGTTGTAAAACCATATCAGTTTGCAACTTTGAAACAAGTCGTGCAAGATGTTTTACATACCTATTGATGCGATGCAAATGTTATATTGGTAGTTAAGATGAAAGATGAGCAGAAGACAAAAGATGAACTGCTTCAAGAGTTGATTGCTTTAAGAGAAGAAGTAACACAATTAGAAAACATGCTTTCTAGCGGGCAAGTTGTAGAGGGGTTATCGGTAGAAAACCAAATACTTTTGGCTACCGTCATGAATATATCTGCTGATGCAATCATCCTTGTTGATGAGCAGTTTAAAATCCTTACTTTTAATAAAGGGGCTGAACAGATTTTTGGGTATCAAGCTGAAGAGGTTGTCGGACAAACCTTGTATTCATTGATACCAGAAATGTATCACGATGTGCATAAAGATCATATGCACGCGTTTGCTAAACAATCGAGGGGGGCGCGCCTGATGGGTGAGCGCAAACAAATCGTTGGCTTACGTAAAAACGGGGATCTATTCCCTGCAGAAGCGGCTATTGCTGCGCAGGTCGTTGATGATCATCTGATATATTCTACGTCTTTGCGTGATATTACCAATCGTCAACAAACAGAGACCATAATGCAAGAGAGTGAAGAACGGTTTCGACTTGCTTTCGAGAATGTCAATATTGGCATGTGCATGGTTGATCTTAACGGCAATTTGATTCGAGTGAACAAACAAATGAGCCAAATATTTGGTTACTCTCAAAAAAAGTTAGAAAAGATGACGGTAAATGATATCGCTTATCCGGCAGATGCGAATGTAAGCCCTGAATTTATCCAGCATAGTTTATCTGGGGAAGTTGAATATAGCACCTTCGAAAAAAGATATTTCCATAAGGAAGGGCATATTATCTGGGGACGAATCTCAAGTTCATTGGTTAAAAATAGACAAGGGGAACCGGTATATTTTATTTCTCATGTGCAAGATATTACGGAACGTAAACTAGCTCAAGAAGCATTGAAAGCGAGCGAAAGTCGAGCAACTGCATTGCTTGAAGCGATTCCTGACATGATGTTTCGTGTGAATCGGGACGGTGTGTTCCTTGATTATCAAGCTGAAAGGTCTGCGCTTTATGCCCAGAACGAAGAGATAATGATCGGTAAACGCAATCGAGACATTTCCCCACCTGGATTTGCAGATCTTATTGAAGAGAAGATTGCTCAAACTTTAGAATCGGAGCAGATGCAGACGTTTGAATACGAGTTATCAGTCCCTCGTCAAGGCATCGTGCATTATGAAGCGCGGATGGTAAAGAGTGGTGATGATGAGGTCATTGCGATTGTGCGTGATGTGACAGAAAGGCGGAAATTAGAACAAGAGTGGTTACGAGCAAATAAGATGGAGTCATTAGGTGTATTAGCTGGAGGTATTGCCCATGATTTTAACAATTTGCTGACGGGTTTGTATGGCAATCTTGAGTTAACGAAAATGCTTGTAGACGCAGATCATCGAGCTCATAAATATTTAGACATTGCGGAAAGCTCTATGGACAGTGCGATTCGCCTGACCAGTCAATTGTTAACTTTTGCTAAAGGGGGTGAGCCAATTAAAGAAAAATTGGCCTTAAAGGAGATTGTTGAAGGAAGTGCTCAATTTGCACTGCGTGGGAGTAATGTCAAATTACAAATGATGATAGATTCTGATTTATGGCTGGTTGAAGCTGATAAAGGACAATTGAACCAGGTTATTGGTAATTTGGTAATCAATGCGCAAGAGGCGATGCCTATGGGGGGAATAATCTTAATTAAAGTTGGGAATAAGATTGTTAATGGCACGCGTGTTGTAGAAATTATTGTACAAGATGAGGGAGGTGGGATTCCTTCTAAATATCTGGACAAAGTTTTTGATCCTTATTTTTCAACAAAACAAAAGGGTAGTGGTTTAGGTTTGGCCTCTACCTATTCGATTATTAATAAGCATAACGGCCGTATCTTTGTAGAATCCGAACTCAATAAAGGAACAACATTTACCATTCAACTTCCGGCCACAAAAGCTATGGAAGAAGCACCCAAGGTACAAGCTGCAGAGAGTGTACATGCTCCCCCTACAACACCACCTGCTTATATTTTAGTGCTTGATGATGAAGAAGTTGTACGTGAAGCACTGGGGGGGATGCTGGATAGATTGGGACATCAAGTTGCATTTGCCGTTGATGGTCAAGAAGCCGTAAAAATGTATCAAAATGCGCATTTGTCCAACAAAAAGTTCGATTTTGTGATTACTGACTTAACGATCCCTGGGGGAATGGGTGGACGGGAAGCCGCACAAGCTATTCTTGAGATCAACCCTGAAGCCAAAATTATTGTATCTAGCAGATATGCTAACAATCCGGTGCTGGCGAACTATAAAAAATATAGCTTCCAAGGCCTTGTAACCAAACCGTACCGTTTTGTTGAACTACAACAAGCAATTGAAAATGTTTTAGCTTAGACGAGCAGTAACCCTTGTGTTATCAATCACCAGTTCCAAGACGAATGTGTCTGGCTTGTTTTTTAGTGTGCGTAAAAATTTCTACTGTGAAGATGATTAAAGCCATCCAAATAATGCTAAATCCAATAAAACTTGTTTGTGAAAATTCTTCATGATACACAAACACACCTATGAGGAATTGAATAGTTGGTGCTGTATATTGCAAGAGGCCAATAATTGACAGTGGAATGAGCCGAGCCCCAGATGCAAACAAGATGAGAGGAACGGCCGTTGCGATACCCGCAAAGGCCAGTAAAATCGTTGTTTTGAAATCAATATGCCCAAAAGCGGCCGTTCCTTGCCCTTCGATAAAGAGCAAATAGATAAGTGCAGGAACAAACATCCACGCGGTTTCCAAAGCAAGCCCTTCTTGCGACCCAAGCGGGGCTGTTTTGCGCAATAAGCCATAAATCGCAAAAGAAAAGGCCAAAGTTAGGGCAATCCAGGGTAATGCGCCATAGTTAATTGTCAGATACAAAACCCCAATGGCCGCGATCCCAATTGCTATCCATTGGCCAACACGTAACCGTTCCCGTAAAAAAATGACACCTAACAATACACTGACCAATGGATTGATAAAATAGCCAAGGCTGGTTTCGATGATGTAGCCAGCGTTGACACCCCAAATGTACGTTAACCAATTGATCGACAAAACGGAAGCCGTAATAAAGAAGATAAAAAGAGTTCGTTTATTGCGCAAAGTTGGTTTGATCCATCCTGTTTTCTTTTGAACTGCAAGCAAAACGATTACAAAGATAAGCGACCATACAATACGATGACTTAAAATTTCTAAAGCAGGCACACCTGATAAATTTTTCCAATAAATGGGGAATAGTCCCCATAAAATGTACGCACCAGCGGCGTACGCAACACCTTTGTTCATTTGGTTATCCTTTAGATACAAAAGTAAACCGATCACTTTTGGGATTTTGGGAAAGAAATAGAGACGCTGAGTTTGAACTCAGCGTCTCATCATCATTGTCTATTTATACACTGATTTTATGACAAAAATTATCACGGACCAGGTGTTGGGGTGGGTGCAGGGAGAACGTTAATGCGAAATACTTCCTCAGCATATGTATCACCTTCGCCTGCGGCCACTGTAATTTCGGCAATCCCTTCGACATCTATGGGCAAGAATATAGGCACTTCCCAATACCCCCAATAGTCGGTTTCTGCTTCACCACCGCCAACAATACGGCCGTTTTCCATAAGCACACTCACTGAAACAGGACCTGCAGCTACATTGAGGGCTGAACCATAGAACAGAACTTCCTCGCCCGCTGTCACTTCACTCTCGGGAGCCGGGCTGCCCATCGTTACGCCTCGCGCATTAATGTCATCTTTAGCCAAGATCGCAATGGGTACCTGCGCTTCGCGCCAATTTTCTGTGCCTACCTCACCAAAACTGGCGACAGCACAAGCTGGCCCAACTAAATCTTTAGGCACAACAATAAAACCTTGCCAATAGAACGGCTTGCTGCTGCTGCCCATGGTGAAGTTTTGTTTGGCAACCTGCTCTTGGCAATCGTTAACCCAAACAGAAATCGTGACAACATTACCTGCAGGGCGGAACACTTCGCCATCAAAGATGAGATTAAAGCCACCAACGGCCGTTTCTTCATACTCAGGACGGTTCAAGACAAGATATCGCTCTTGCCCATCTAAATTAGGCAACTCAAGATTGATAGGCACTTCATGGAAGGCGACCACATTTTGCGCTTCATCTTGCATGGTAACCAAAATGTAGCCTGGACCACTGATGTTGATCGGAACGGTAAACGTTGTTTGCCAACCAATCTCGATTAATTCTGCGGGTTGTTGCACCAAGATACGGCCGTTACTACTGCGCATCGTTACTGAAATCGTGTGATTCGGTTCACTTTCCATCAGACCGCCAACTGTTAAGGGCGCACCTAAAAAGACTAATTCATTTGGTTTAGGGCTGGTAATATTGATGCGCGAATCTACTGGAGTAGGTGTTGCTGTGGGTGGGCGTGTCACTTCTGGTGTGTCTTCCACTTCGGCTTCGGCGGAGCGTGTGGCATTAATGTCAATGGTTGCGGGTAGAGGCGTTGGTGTTTGCGTAGGTAATTGCGCGACAGGAATCATAGTGGGGAGTTCTTGTGCTGACTGTCCGCATCCTGCTAATAAAAAAAGACTCAAAGCAACGGCTATAAAAAGCGAAAATTTTTTCATCATAGAAATCTCAAAATGTATAATTTTGTAACAAAGTTTGTATTTGCTAAAAACTTTGTCACATTAGTTTTGAATAATGCCCAATCCAATCTACTGCTATTCTGGAAAGTAAGCAAATTTGTTGCTTAACAAGTTGGCGCAAAACCAATTTGCAAATTACAGAGTATAATACCTGCGATTGAAAAATTTATGAAGACCAAGTAACTTTTGTAACCATCGTTGTTATTCAGGTTGCGGAGACCATGTATGACAATTGAACATTCCCAAAATTCACATAATACGCCCCCCATTCGGAGCATTACTCCGACGATTGATATTTACATCAAATTGGCACAATATCCTATTCTGTCAGCCAAAATTCGTTCGCGGATGCGTCAAGAGCTATTTAGGCGCGGTATTATAGAGCCCGCAATCTTTGAAAAGGAAGTTAAAGAAAAGGCAACAGAATCGCAGCATCGGGAAGGTTTATACGATCCATTTGGGCAGGAACAAGCGCATACATGGCAGAAAAGACGTGATCGTATTCGTGATTTTCAAACAGATGCTTACTTTGCCAACAACCTGAGCATTTCATTATTACAACATATTATTGAAGAGCTGCTGGCAAACCAACCTGGTAAACAGGACTCTTTAGAGCTTACATTTAACCCAGAAGTTGCCCCTTGGGAGATGCTTTTTAGGCAAGGAGAATTGTATGAAGCACTACCTCCTGAAGAGTTGGAAAAAGTTAAGCATCATTTGCAAGAGATTAAAGTCGTATTGATCAAAGGAATGATTAGCGATCAACTACAATTTATTGGGGTGGCTAAACATGTGTTGAGCATTGCTGATCTGCGCAAAATATTTAATCGTCGCATTGGCTCCGGCAAGATAGGGGGTAAATCAGCGGGCATGGTGCTTGCGTGGAAGATTTTGCAAAATAACGCACCTGAATCGGGAATTGACATTAGCAAACAGGTGGACATTCCCGACTCCTTTTTTGTAGGGAGTAAGGTGATTTACGATTTTCGCTTAAAGAATAATATTGATGCGCACATGACGCAAAAGTATCGTGATTTAGATGATATTCGTAAAGATTTCCCCATGGTCGAGGCAGATCATCTACGTGGCGAATTTCCCGAAGAGATTGTGGTCCAGTTCAAAACGTTGCTGGAGAAAATGGAAGATAGCCCATTGATTGTGCGCTCTTCAAGTTTGCTCGAAGATAATTTCGGCTTTTCTTTTGCTGGCAAATATAGCAGCTATTTTTGCCCTAATCAGGGAACACCTGAAGAAAATTTGAATGATTTGATGGCTGCCATTAAACGGGTATATGCCAGTACAATCAATCCAGATGCGATTCTTTACAGGCAACATCATGGTTTAATTGACTATGATGAGCGAATGGGTGTACTGATTCAGCGTTTGGAAGGCGAGAAATACGGCCGTTACTTTTTCCCGACTGTCGCTGGAGTGGGCTTTAGCCAAAATCCGTTCCGTTGGCACCCCAAAATTAGCCGCGAAGATGGCTTTTTGCGTATTGTGTGGGGGATGGGAACCCGCGCCGTGGATCGGGTTGCCAACGATTACCCCAGAATGATTGCCTTGAGCCATCCACAATTACGCCCCGAAACCACAGCCAAAGCAATTCGCCAATACTCACAATATTACATCGATCTTATCGACTTAGAGCAAAATGAATTTGTAACGATACCTGTCTCGGATGTACTTGACAGCAATTATCGCTTTCTGCGTTACATTGCTTCGCAAGACAAGGGCGATTATATTCAGCCGATTTTAACCGTTGGTGTGTCACCTGAGGATGAACAGTTTGTGATCACCTTTGATACCATGCTAAAGGACAAAAAGTTTGTCAGATTGATGCGCACCGCGTTAACGGAGCTAGAAAAAGGGTATAAAACGCCTGTCGATGTCGAGTTTGCTGTAGAAATTCTGCCCAAATATCCATATCCAGATTACATTTTGCATTTATTGCAATGTCGTCCTTTGAGTCATCGTAACGAAGATGTCGACACGAATGTTCCCAAGGATATTCCTGCACAAGATATTTTATTTACCTCCAAAGGGTTGGTGCCGGTAGGGCGAGTAGATAATGTGCAGTATATTATTTTTGTCGATCCTGAAAAGTATCGCACCATTCCAGACAATACAATAAAACTAGAACTTGGGCGCATTATTGGACGTTTGAATAAAGTATTGGAAGGAAAAACATTTATTCTTATTGGACCAGGTCGATGGGGGAGTGCTAATTTGGAACTGGGTGTACGCGTAACCTATGCTGATATTTTCAACACGCGCGTGTTGGTTGAACTGGCTGTGCCCCAAGGCGGCAAGCCCCCGGAATTGTCTTACGGTACGCACTTTTTTCAAGATTTAGTGGAATCGAGTATTTTTGCGCTGCCGATTCATTTTCCGGAAGAGGGCAATATGTTTGCTTGGGACTTTTTCCGTAAATCACCGAATAAGTTGGCAAAATTGTTACCAGAGGATGCGCAGTATGCAAATTATTTGCGTGTGATTAATGTTCCTATGGTGACAAACGGCCGTTTCTTGAACATCATTATGGACGGGACAAACAGCGATACGGCCGTTGCCTATCTAAAAGAAAGCAGCACACCTGCACTGACTCCTGCACTGATTATTGAACAGTCATCAACAAGCATTCCTGATTGATAAACTGAGAAAATAAAAAAGCTGGTAGAGAATTTTCTCTACCAGCTTGAAAGCTATTAAAAGGGCGCAAATCTTATTCTTCGCTCTCGTCTTCACCAATAACTTCAACTGCACTAACGTCAACTTCTTCGATTTCTGCTTCTTCGGTAGCTGCAACTGCTGTGTATTGGAAGCGAGCTACAACCGTTTCTGGATCCGTTAAAATGGTGACACCTTTTGGTGCGACCAAATCACTTACGTAGAGAATGGTATCTGGTGAATCAATTTTAGAGGCGTCAACTTCAATTTCTGAAATCAAGTCATCGGGCAAACATTCAATTTCAACAGCATGTGTTGGCAATACATCAGAACCTAAACCGTCTGCGGCAGGTACAGATTCACCAACCAAAACGAGGGCTGCTTCTGCCGTAATTGCAACATTCATGTTGACTTCCATAAAATCGACATGGATGATGTCGCCACGGGTGACATGTTGTTGAATTTCACGAGCTAAAACAGTACGTTTTTTACCTTCCACTTCAATATCAATCAAGTGGGTGGTTCCTGCTTTACGCAACACCCGACGTAATTCCAATTTATTAAATTGGATATTGATCGGATCACTTTGACCATAAATAATGGCAGGAATGACACCTTCACGGCGCAATTGTTTTACTTTTTTGCCCACGACATTGCGTGGATCGGCGGCAATCAATAAATTATCAGACATCTTTTGGTTCCTCTGCTTTTATGTGCAAAACAACTGTTTTGTATTTGCACGAACGTAATCTGCGTTAAAGCTTTCTTTTGTTATAAATTTTTGCCAATTATTAAACTTCCCCTCATAAATGAATAATGAGAAAAGCAAACGTGCTTTTACGCTTTACTCATATATTGCACCCTTTTTGTGATAGATACACAAAGGGAAAAATCGGACGATTTTGTAAACTAACGGTATAATTACGGCCGTTATTTGCATAAAAAAAGCTTGTTCTCAGTGTTGGCAACAAGCCGATAAAGTATATCAATTTATAAGAATACGTCAATTTTTCGTCGAAAAATTTAGAAATAGTTCACTTGACGATCAAAGCGGGTCGAAGTACAAAAGTAGCTTAGTGAAAACGCAAAAGCTTTTTTGAAATAACGTAGCGCGATTTCTACGTTTTCACCAAGTAGTCGGCGTTTTTGCATCAATTTATATTGAAAACCTTTCTGCCGATTACAACATTGGAGGCAACCATAACATATTATGACTGCACAAACAAAAACAATGACAACAAATTTAGATGCCTATTATGCAACAATAGAAACAAAGGGGAGCTTGCGTTCTTCTGCACATGCCCACAATTGGAGCAGCGCGACCTTACTCATGCTGGGTCATAATTTGGGGCGCAAAACCAGAAAACAATTGGCAAATGCGTTGCCTGAAGAATTAGCCGCAGATGTAAGCCGCGTTTTTTGGTTAGTTCATTTCCGCGACAGCCAAAAAGAAGCTGTTACGTTTCAAAAAGAGGTGGCACGTCGCGCGGGGGTCAGTGATGCTCAATTGGCGCGGATTCCTGTAATTGCTGTCTTCAACGCCTTAAAAGCGTTGCTCGATACAAACATGATTGATGCCGTCGCTGATGATCTGTCACCAGAAATTAGCGAGTTGTGGCGAAACGCATAAGATGAAAAAACCCTTTTGGGGCGTATGGCAAGTCGCAAGTAGCAAACGATACATGACAACAGCATGGTTGTTCTGCTTTTTGCTACCTTTTTTTATTTCAGCATGTGCGCAGCAACTGCCGCAAAGTGTAGAGCAAAAAGAACCGTTACAAGTTACACTGTCTGTTGATGGTGAGTTTTTTAATTTGACTAGCGAAGCAGCAACTGTGCGTGAGTTGTTAAACGAAGCCGGTATTGAGCTTGGTGACCTCGATGAAGTTGCTCCTCCTCTTTTTACCCCTCTGCAAAACGGTATGGAAATTACCGTTGTTCGGGTCACAGAAAGCTTGGAAGTCATCACTGAAAGTATTCCCTTTGAGCGTAAATTCGTTCGTACCGACAGCATGAGTGCGGATGATGAGCCACAGTTGGTGCAAGCTGGTAAGAATGGCTTGCGTGAAGTAACAGTACGTATTGTTTACCAAGATGGCATCGAAACGCAGCGGTGGCGGGCCAATGAGGTTATTGTCGAAGAGCCAGAAGACGAACTTGTCATGATTGGGATTGGTGCCAGTCGTGATAACGTGGATTTTGCAGGCATCATGGCTTATATCAGTGGGGGAACGGCCGTTATCATGCGTGGCTCAACAGTATTTGCAGAGCAACTCAATATTACAGGTCAGCTGGATGGTCGTGTTTTTGAGCTCTCACCTACAGGGGAATATCTTCTTTACTCACAGACGATTTCGGATACGAGCAACTTCAACAACAGCTTATGGGTGCTGAGCACTGAACGCGGTGCGGAACCAATTGCCCTTGATGTCGAAGATGTATTATGGGCAGGGTGGAATCCGAGTTTGGATAATAGCCTGCAAATTGCGTACACTACGGCACAACCCTCTGACCAACCCCCTGGCTGGGAAGCAAACAACGATCTGTGGTTAGGTACAATCGATCTGATTCAAGAAGAGAAAAATGAAACGACGACGACACTGCCAGATGAGCCCACTGCTTTTGAGCCTGAGCAGTTGGTCGATGCCTATCCGGCTTTAAATGGATGGTGGGGTGGGAATTATGCGTGGTCGCCAGACGGCCGTTTCTTAGCGTACGCCTATGCCAATGAGGTAGGGCTCATCGACGTAGAAGCAGAGATTGTGGTCGATCAATTGCTTCATAAGCAGCTGGTCGAATTTGCACCGTACAACACCAATGCCGATTGGGTTTGGGTGCCAACATTGACGTGGTCGCCAGACGGCCGTTTTTTGGCCTTTACGCAACATGACGGCAGTGATGAGCAGGAAGCGCTATTCAACAGCTGGGTAGTGGATACGGAAACGCCGCTCACTGGTAAATTTGTTGAAGAAACAGGGATGTGGGGGCATCTAAACTGGGCCACGAACAGCGGCCAGATCGCATTCCTCAAAGCAACCGATCCGCTTGATAGTTTACGCAGTAATTACACATTGTGGCTGATGGACAGTGATGGCAGCAACGCCACACAAATTTACCCGCCCCTCGGTGAAAATAGTGCCTTTTCCCGTGATGAAAACTTTATGGCGTGGGGGCCAACTGGAGATAATGTCGCCTTTATCTTTGACGACGATCTCTTCTTGCTTAACATAACGACAGGAGGACTGGCACGGATCACCCTAGATGATACGCTCGACAGTCATCCTACATGGGCCCCTTATGGTGCTGGAATTTCCAGTCCACCGACAGAAACAACGCCAGACAGTCGTACAACATCAAACGAATAATGAGTGAAAATCTTATCTCTTTAACAAAACGTTGCGCAATCGTTTGTTATTCACCTTGTAAATCATACTATTCCTGAGAAAATTCCACCTGTGAAGAAATATCGTGTTTTAACTATTTTTTGGCTTGTTTTGGCTTTTATTGCTTTTTTGATAATCGGTGCCTTGCAAGCATGGCAAACTTATCAATGGCGGGGGATTCCGCAAACGTTGCCCTATCCGACAGCGTATGCTGGTGTTCAGCCCGGACTCAATGTTTATCTTGCTCAATATGATGATGTGCAATTGGCACAGAATTTAGAGGAAATCGCTGCGCTTGGTTTTCGTTATGTTAAGCAGTCGTTTTATTACCGTGAGGATTTTGATTGGGAAGCGGCCGATCGTTTGGTAACGGCCGTTTCCGACCATAATCTCACCCTTGTGCCTCTCCTTGATGGCAATCCCGATGCGCAATTTGCGCCGCCAAAAGATCCAGCCTTGTTTGCCCAATGGGCTGCTCAATTTGCCACACGGTACGGTGACACAGTTCAATATTACATCATCTGGGATGAGCCAAACATTATGACTCATTGGGGCAATCAGGCGGTGAATCCGGCTGAGTATGGGGCGTTGTTGGCTGCTGCCAGCGAGGCCATACGCAATGTAGACAGCAATGCCGTTATCGTTTTAGCGCCGCTGGCGCCAACCGTCGAAACAGGGTCGCAAAACTTAGCCGATCCTCTCTATTTGCAAGAGTTGTATGAAGGTGGCGTGGCTGATGCCTTTGACATCGTCGCCAGTAAGCCATATGGATTTGATGCCACGCCCGAAGATCGTGAAACAAATATAGACGCAACCAATTTCAATCGCGCTGTTTTATTGCGCGATGTGATGGTGCAAAATGGAGATGATGCCAAAGCGATCTGGGCGGGTAATTGGGGGTGGAATGCGCTGCCCGCCGATTGGACAGGTCAGCCTTCTATTTGGGGTAACAGCGATGAACATGACCAAGCACACCACACGATAGATGGGCTCAAACGTGCCCGCGCTGAATGGCCATGGATGGGTGTTATGTTCCTTGAAAATTGGGAACCTGATGCGCTAGCAGATGATCCTGTCTGGGGGTTTAGTATTGCGGGGCGGGAAACAGCAGAGGAACTAGGACATTACCTCGCGCATGGTGATGGTGTTGTTGCCTGGCCCGGTTTCCACTTTGCGGCTGCCGATGGTGCGGGACAATTTTATGAAGGCGATTGGCGCTTTTCCCCAGAATTTGGTGCTGATGTTAGTCCGCATCCCGACGAGCAACTATTTGGTGATAAGGTGACATTTACCTTTTGGGGCACAGATTTGGGTTTAATGGTACGCCGGGCCAACTTTCGTGCCCGTTTTTATGTGACGATTGATGGCGAACCTGCAAATGCTTTGCCACAAGATGAGCATGGTGCGGTTTTGGTATTGACTGCGCCAACGGATGAAGATGCTTACCTTTCGCTTGAACCTGTCGCTGAAAATTTGGAGCCGGGAATCCATGTCGCCGAGATTGTTACCTCGCGTGGCTGGGATCAGTGGGCGTTGAATGGATTTAGTGTGCGTTATGCGCCGCCTATGCCCTGGTTTAACTGGGTTGTGTGGGGATTGGCCTTGCTGATAGTTGGTTGTTTCATGCTTTCCATTTATGCGGCACGACGGGCGTTGTGGGGGGCTTGGTTTGTAGAACTACGGCAACGATACGGCCGTTTAGACCAGACCATCCAACTGGGGCTCACTTTTGGAACGGCCGTTATTGTGATTGTGGCTGGTTGGCTAACTTGGGCGGATCAGATGGGGGGTGTTTATCGGCGTTTAGGAGATGGATCGCAGTTGGCAATTACGGCCGTTGCGGCAGGTATTTTTTACATTGCGCCATCTTTTATTGTTATTGTTGTGGCTCTGTTCGTTTTGTTTGTGCTTATCTACCTGCGCCCTGCGTGGGGATTGGCGCTGATTGCCTTTTGTTTTCCCTTTTATGTGCATCCTGTGCTTAAACCCATTTACCAATTCCGCTTTTCTCCCGTCGAAATATTTACCCTTGTTACCTTTGCGGCCTTTCTCCTCAACCAACTCACGCATCACGCATTACGCATCACGCAAGGCAAATGGCAAAGGCCCAAACTTGCATTGCACTTACCTGATTGGTCTGTCCTTGCCCTACTCATCGTGGCGACCCTTTCTCTCTTTTTTACGGAGCGTTTGGATGTGGCCAGCAACGAGTGGCGTATGGTCATTTTTGAGCCTGTTTTGTTTTATATTGTGCTGCGTGGGGCAAAGCCTACAGAGAAAGAGATGTGGGTGATTTTTGATGCCTTGGTAGCGAGCGGGTTGGTGATCGCTTTGTATGGTTTGTATCAATATGGGTTTGATCGGAACAGCTTAATTACGGCGGAAGGGGGCTTGCTGCGCATTAAATCGATTTATGGGTCGCCAAACAATGTGGCGCTCTTTTTGGGGCGTATTATTCCCATTTTAGTGGCGATGATGCTGTTGGGGAGTGTGGAGAATGGCAAACGGCGCTGGACTTATACGGCCGTTCTCCTGCCTATTGGTCTTGTTACTTTATTGACCTTTAGTAAAGGGGCGATTTTCCTTGGTTTGCCTGCCGCGATGTTGTTTATCTTCTGGCAGTGGCAAAAGCAAAACGGCCGTAAAACGTGGCCGTGGGTGATCCTTTTTGTGGGGGTGGGTGTTGTTGGGCTTTTTGTCATTCAGCAAATCCCTGCCATTGCGGGACGGTTGGGTTTATTTGGCGAGACTGGTCTCTTCCGCTTGAATTTGTGGCAGTCGAGTCTGAACATGATTCGTGAAAACCCTCTCTTTGGCGTTGGTCTCGATAATTTCCTGTATGAGTATCGTGGACGGTACATTTTTGAGGCGGCATGGCGTGATCCCAATTTAAGCCATCCACACAATATTATTCTGGATTTTGGCACGCGTTTGGGGTTGCTGGGTTTGGCAGTTGGTTTGTTGCTGATTTTTGCTTTGGTGCGTACGTTATGGCAATGTTGGCACGCTGTGCCCAAAGTTTGGTTCCCTATTGCTGTTGGCCTTGCCGCTGCGCTTATTGATATGGTGGCGCATGGCTTAGTGGATCACAGCTTTTTCCTTGTTGATTTGGCTTTTCTCTTTATGCTCATGTTAGGAACGGCCGTATGGTTGCAGCAGTCAAAATATGCCGAAAATTCAATTTGACGGTACACTTCTACAGATTCATATGCCGTCTGAAAATTGACACACAAATTTCGTAACTTGAAATTGCATTATGGGTTTATGCTTATTGTTAAAGTTATCACAAACAACTAGAATCCTGTGATTTGCTTAAGCAATTTGACTTTTTAGGTGATATTTCTAAAATTGCCACCGCCATTCATGAAAAATTTGAACCTGAAGGAGATAGGTAAATGAGTGACACACAAGAACGTGTAAGTAATATTGTTGTTGAAATGTTAGGTGTAGACCCAGAACAGGTTGTGCCAGCAGCACGCTTCCGTGAAGATTTGGAAGCGGATTCATTAGATTTAGTCGAACTGATTATGGCTTTTGAAGAAGAATTCGGCGGCGAAATTTCTGATGAAGAAGCGCAAAAAATCACAACCGTTGGTGAAGCCGTCACTTATGTTGATACACGCATGAAAAAAGCGTCGTAAATATCTTGAACAAAAAATAATCCGCAGAGTGCATTGAATATATAAATTTATGATTTAAACATTCAATGATTTCTGCGGATTATTTGGTATATGCTTATCAGTAAGATAAGTGTAAACCCTAGCCCATTGAGCCACACTCCCCAACCGACGCCAACATTTGTATTGAATAAAGGTATAACGGCCGTTTTTACCTCTAAATAAACTTGTGTGGGCAAGATTATTCCTGCCAAAGCAACAAGTACAATCCCTCCAAGACTAATTTGCTGTAACCAAGGGCGCTCCCCAAAGAACCACCCGAGCAAACTCACAAACAAGGCCAAAAGCATAATCAAGCCAATCGACAACAACCGTGGCGAATATTCCGCTTGAGCTGCCCCTCTTAAATCTTCAATTGCGGGGAAGGCAAGAAAGCTAATAGCGATGGCCCCTAAGCGCCAAACCCACGTTTGCCATCGCTTGGGTGACCACATTAGGGTGAGTAAAAGCAAAATGGCGCTGAGGAAGATAGGGGGTAGGTAGAAAATGTTGCGCCGCGTATTCATTCCTAAAAACTTGGTCCATTCCCCCATCTCAAAGCCAAGAAATTGTAGCCCGACATTGGGTCCTGGCAGCCAAACCGTCAAATAACCAATAAATACGGCCGTTAATCCCAGCATCAGCAACGTTTGTGCGCGATGTTGTGACATCATACATGGCCCTCACTGTTTTGGTTAAATAGGGGCTGTCGCTTTTCGACAAAGGCGTTCATTGCTTCTATATGATCAGGATGTGGCCATAACCCAACAAAAAGTTCTGTTTCTAAATGATTGGTTTCCACCAGCGAAAGTTGCGTTGCCGCGTAAGCCAGTGTTTTGGTTGCGGCTAAGGCTGTTTGGGGTAGTTTGATTAGTTCATTGGCCCATGCCAAAACGGCCGTTTCCAAATCTTGTTCCGGCTCGACAATACGATGAATGAGCCCAATATGCTCTGCTTCGGTTACATCCAGCAAGCGCGTCGTTAACAGCAATTCCATCGCGCGACTTTGCCCCAGCAGACGAACTAAACGACCTGTGCCTCCCCAACCTGTTGTCAGCGCATTTTTGACTTGGGCAAAACTGAACCGGGCGTGGGAGGCCGCCATACGCAGATCGCACGCGGTTAAAATTTCGCAGCCGCCGCCAAAAGCATCCCCATTGATCGCCGCAATAACCGGAATCGGCAATTCAGTTACCTGAACTAAGGCATCACGCATGATACGGTTTAAACGAATAGCCGCATCTGGTTCCGGGAAACGGCTCAATTCTTTTAGATCTCCCCCAGCCACAAAGGCTTTGTCGCCAGTTCCGGTGATGATCAAAATTCGTATGGAGAGATCGCGAGAAACGGCCGTAATGCAATCTGCAAATTGCCGTTGTGCCGACCAGTTCAGCGCGTTTCGTGCTTTGGGTCGATTGACACGTAATGTGGCGATATTATTTTCAATTTTGAATTCAATTTCATTGCTCATAGGGTAAGTGTACTGCAAGCGTCATAGTCGGCAAGCGATCGTCATACACTTTAACCACCATTCACGATACACTTGCAAGATGAGTCAGCTACGTTTGTTAAAGGGGGGCGCGATTTTGTTTTTGATAACGGCCGTTTCCTTTTTTCTACTTATCTTTAATGGCTTTTTTGATCCCCAACCTGTGGGTGAGGTAGTGTGGCAGCACTCTTTTGGCACAATGACTGTTCCTGCAAAAACAAAGGAGATCCAATGGTTGGCACAACCAACCTCTGCAGATGATTTTTCTGTGCGGTTAACTGCTCAATTTGTAGAGGGGGGGCTGGACACGGGGTACGGGCTCCTCGTGGGGGACGAGCACACGCACCTCATCGTTGCCGTCTCTCCGTTGGGGTATGCTTTTATTCAAGATAACGACAGTGTGATTTTCCCGTGGCAGCCGTGGCCGCATGTTCATGCAGAAGATGAATCGAATGAAATTTGGCTCAATCGAGTGCATGGAGAATTAACGATACGGCTCAACCGTGAACTCATTTGGGTGGGGCCAGTTGAATTAGTGGATGGAGAGATTGGTTTATATGCGGAGAGTTTTGCGGAAACGGCCGTAATTGATTTTACTGCAATAGAGATCAGTGAGTAGAAATGAAATGTGGATTTAAATCTCCAATCTCGTTACTGAAGGTGACCAATTCCCTGAAAACTATCTTCCAAAATGCATCGGCATGATGATGTGCACAAAATCACTATCCCCAACCGGTTTAATCACACCTGGTTCCATAGGGCTGGTGGTTTCTAGGGCAACTTGCGGCGTATCAATAACGCTGAGTACATCCGTCATATACTTCACGTTAAAGGCAATTTCAATGGGATCGCCATCTACATTAGCATCAATTTGGGCTACATTATCACCGGTTTCTGTGCTTGTCGCGGCAATGACCGCATGTCCGGGGGTGATTTCATCGCCTGGTTGAATTTGTACCCGCGCTGTGTGGCTTGATTCACGCGCAAAAATTTCTGCTGTACGACACGCCTTGTGAAATTCGGCCGTGCCCATAACCGTCCGTGTATTCGTTGATTTAGGGATAATTGGCGTGTAATCAGGGAAGGTTTCATTGATTAACTGCGAGACCAAAACAACGTTGTCCATATCGAACACAATTTGATTACGCCCTTCTGGCATCGACAGATAAACGGCATCTGTTTTGTCTGGCAAGATGCGTGCTAACTCTGTGAGGGCGCGTGCCGGAATGATCACGCTAATGGGATCTTCAACGATGGATGCAATTTGGGCAGAGCGCATGGACAATCTGAATCCGTCGGTAGCCACCATCAGCATTTGATTGCCCTCAATTGAAGTAGAAATACCGGTTAAGGTGGGGCGTGTATCATCTGTTGCTGCAGCAAGCACGACTTGATTGATGACCTGCTTAAGGACATCTGGCTCAATTCGGATGCGGTTGGTCTTATCTGGCTGGGGTACAAGCGGGAATTCTTGGGCATCAATCCCACGAATATTTGATTCTGTACGTGCACAAGTGACATGCAAAGTTTGGGTTTGCTCATTGAGCATGAGATCGACTTGTTCTTGTGGGAGCTGCCCCACTAAATCGATCAAGGTTCGTGCGGGAATGGTAACGGCACCTTCTTCTTCTACTTTGGCCCCAATCCAGGCGGTAACTACAATCTCTAAATTGGTAGCAGAAAGTTTAAGACGGCCGTTATCTGTTTCTAACAGAATGTTTGCCAACACGGGTAAAGTTGAACGTGTACTAACAGCTCTACTAACGGTATTTAACCCCTTAGCCAAATTTTCTTGCAAGCATGAAATTTTCATACGAACCTTCCCAAAGTTTTGTTGTATTACCCCGCATCAATAATGTATTTAGTATACAAGATGGGCTGTTCAGTTGCAACAAAAACCGCGATCTTGCCACTTGTTCACCAAAGTCCCTGGTATTTGCATTCCTTGGTCGAGAAAAAAGTCACAAATAAAGTGCCGGGAGTTGCCACCATGAGATGAAGAAAGAGATAAATTCCAAAAGAAAGCCCGCCTTTTTATTTTTCACGTGATTTTTATTCCACGCTTTCACTTTTCACGCCCTATAAATGGAGTCTGTTTTGCTGCTCCGTATACTAATTTTTATTTGTAGCTATGCACGATTTATTGGTAAGGCGAGTCTCAACGTGAGATAGCTACTGTAATCGGCGGAAAGTTTCCTAAATTAAATTGAAGCAAAATTGCCGATTACTTAAGTGAAAGCGTAGAAATTATGTTTCCTTATGTTGAAAACTTTATCGCTTTCACAACACACTCAATTTAAGAATTAAGGCAAATGAACACACAAGTGGTTTCAGAAGAAAAGCACAAATTTTGTGCGTTCACGTTGTAAATAGCATCAATATCTCTGAATGAGTCGCCGCAGAGGGAGAAAATGGCAAGTTTAATCGGACAACAAATCGAACAATATCGCATCGAGGCTTTTATTGGACATGGTCCGATTGGGTATATGTATAAGGCAACAGATACTCAATGGGATCAATCAGTCGCCTTAAAATTTATCAATCCTAAAATTGCTACGCAGACAGATTTGAAGGGATTACTGAATCACGCCACAGACGCGATGTCTGGGCTATCTCATCGGCATATTGTGCAAGTTTACAACAGCCATCGTGAAAACGGCCGTTACTTAATTGTGTCCGATTACATTGCTGGGCGTAATTTAGACAAAGTGGTGCAAAGTTTGCTCAAACATAAACGTGTGATGCAGCTGGACCAAGCTTTGCACATTGTGGCGCAATTGGCCGATGGTTTAGCGTACACCCACGAAGCAGGTGTTTTGCATGGCAATCTAAAACCAACCAATGTGCTTATTCAACGGAATAATCCATCTCCGAAGCCTGGGCAAGTTTCTTTTCAAGCGTGGCTTTCTGACTTTAGCCTGTCGATGATTCCCGCTGCAGGTGTACAAGCGGCCAAAACAGATATTTCGACCATTTTGCCTTATTTGTCTCCTGAACAATGTAAAGGTGGGGACACAGACGGCCGTTCTGATATTTATGGCTTGGGTGTTTTACTTTATCTTTTATTAACGGGACGTGTTCCCTTTGAAATTCACTCGCCAACTGAAGCAATTATGCGCCACTCGCTAGAAAATCCGTTGCCAGTTGAGCAGCTGCGCCCGGGTTTACCCAAACGAGTGATTGATATTGTGCAAACTGCATTAGCCAAAAATCCGAGTTTTCGTTTCCAATTAGCTGAGGAAATGGCAGATGCCTTACGCCAGGCGACAACATCGCCAGAAGTTAATCCTGCTTTTTCAACGCCCGTTGTTGGTATGGGGGAGCAAACTGTTGGAGATGTGCATGATAGTTCTCCCGTTCTTGTCGCGGCAACAGGAAATAAGACAAGTACCAATTTAACCGCGATTTTGACAGAGATTGGCAAGGATGACGAGCCAGAACTGGAAGATGATGTACAAACAGAGTTTGCCTTAAATAGATCCTCAGCGCAACTTGCTCAAAATGATATTATGGCAACGCTTGATGCATTTGAAGCGGAAGTGTTTGGAGAAACGGCCGTAACCACAGCGGCGTCTCCGCCACAAATCAACCCTACTTTTGAACAGCCGTCCAACGATGTTGTTGAACCACAACCTACAGCAGTGCATTGGCAAGATGGAAGCGAAGAAGAAGCCTATATTGTTATTTCGCATCAGGGAAGAAATCCGCGCTACATGAGCATGAATCAACCCCGCTATCGTATTGGTCGTGCCAAAAATAATGATTTGGTACTGAGTTCGCAGGATGTATCTCGTCACCATGCCTATCTGGAAAAAACAGAAAAAGGTTGGGAATTAACAGATTTAGGCAGCTCTGCAGGCACATATTGGAAGCGCATCAAGCTTGAACCCAATCATAGTCGTATTTGGCCAGCAAGAGAAACAATCCAAATTGGATCTTATTATTTACATTGGGAATCGGCTGCTGAAATTGATGTTGTTGAAGAAACAGATATTGTGCAGGAACAAAATACAGAGCTGTTTTTAATTCCTGATGGGGCCATTCAACGGCAAAGTGTAAACGGCCGTTTTAATAGCATCATGCATCCCTCTTTGCTCACACTTGATTCGGGCATGCAAGATACGATACAAATTGAGTTATTTAACCAAGGGCCGACCATTGATACGTTTAAGATCGATATTGCTGGATTACCGACCAGTATTTTTTCGTTGCCGCAAAATATGGTGTCCCTGACACCTGGTGCGCGGGCGTCTGTCCCCATTATGTTGCAAATTCCACAAAAAGGAACGCTGCTCGCCATGCGCGTCACGGCTGAGGATTATCCATTTCGGATTACGGTACAGTCGATAACTTTTCCGTCAGAAACGGCCGTTCTCTCTGGACAACTTACAATTAATCCATTTGAATCTTTCTCGATTGGAATTTGGCCTGGAGAGGTAAATAATGGTGGTGCATGTCGCGTTTTATTACGCAATGAAGGGAATGTCGCCAGCAGCTACAAGCTCATCAGTCATGATAAAACAGGAAAAATTCAATTCCTCAACGATCAACGACGTATCGAATTAGATCCTGGTGCAACTGAAACCCAAGATATTATTGTCGAGTATCGGGAACGGCCGTTACTTGGTCGCGCCAAAAAGATCCCCTTTGAATTGGATGTGATTACTGAAGATGGCGCAAGAAAGTCGAAAACAGGGTATCTAAACTTAAAACCCAAAATCCCAATGTGGTTAATTTTGCTCCTTGAAGTCGCGTTAATCTTAATGTTGAGCATGGCGATCTTTTTGACCTGATAACCGACTTGGGTTGGCATGGAATTTATCGTCATCCCCCATGCAACGGTAATGTCAATGAGTATCATCCGTGGCAAAAAACTTGTCTCAATTTTCGTTGGGCATCCGATATTATTTTTTAATTGCTTTGCCAATGTGGCTTAGGATTGTATCCTCATCAACGACGCCTTCAACATGAACACGGCCGTTTATGACGGTATGGGGTAGATAGCTGATCGAATATTTGTGTACCACAGTCGGAAATTGATCGGCCATAATCATGTAGGTGCGAATGTGAGGACTAACGACTGTCATATTAAATAACGGATGAGTCATTAAGGCTCCCGCCTCATTGTCTGCTGCCGTCACCACCTCAATGGAAACGTCTTCAGTTAACTTCGTTAACTTGATGCGTGTTACCGCTTCAGAGGTCATTCCTTTAAAAGAGACTGCTTGAATAGCGGTGATAAATGAAGTCATCTGATAGCCATTGGGCAGGCCAATGATGCGTACGCCTAAATCTTGCCATTCCGCTGCTGTTCCACTCATAACACCAATAACCGGCCAATAATCATAGTTCACCCGACGTGGTAAGGTTTGGAAATCGATCATTTCAAAATGATCAGCCAATGTTTGGCATAAGTTAATTGCATCTTTGTCTTGTTGTGCGGCCGTTTCATCTCCCCAAACGATAATGTGTACAGGTTCCGGTAAGTGCCCTAATAGTCCAGGCAGCTGCTCCCATGTTTCAGCATCAAATGGATTGGTGTCTTGTTCATTATCTTGTTCTACATTCATATAAATAATAATCTCCTACCGGATTTATAGTCAGCAAGACCCAAATTTGCAAAAAAAAGTGCCAGACACTCATTGTGCCCAGCACTTTCTGAATATAAAACGTATTCTCTAAATGTTAAGTAAATTCCGAAAACTCTTTTTGGAATTTACTTTTTGTTCTCCACTTAATTATGGGCGCATACTTGCATTGTCTGAGTTCACTGGAATGACAAGCTCTTGCCCAATGTAAATAGTTGGGTTGTAATGAGATGGGAAGTAACACCCTGTATAAACATATGGGCTGTGCGAACCATATCCTGGGCCATAACCATAATTTGGATGTGAGTACCAATCACCGTCATGATCTACTGACATTGCTTCAGCATCTCCTTCTTCATATGGTGTGGGAACAGGGGGATAGTAATGATAACCATAGCCATAACATCCATAATTCGCCTTTAACAGCATATCAAGGTCAACTTGGTATTGTTGAGCGATGGAATACAGCGTATCGCCTTGTTCTACGGTGTAGAACATGACACATGGTTCATTGAATGGTTCAGATACAGAGCCAACACTGCTAATGACTAATTCCTCATCGGGCATAATCCAACCAGGATAGGGGATTTGATTGTCATTACGAATCGTGATGGGATCTGTTCCGTAACAACGCGCAATTTGAATGAGCCACTCACCCTGTTTGACAACATGTGTTGTTCCACCTTGTCCGCCTTGCCCGCCTGAACCGCCAGTATCTGTTGTTGTATCGGTATTGTTTTGGCTATCATCGGTACTTGCAGTGCCTTCGCCACTAGTGCCTGAGTCACCGCTCGTACTTGAATCATTGTTTGTATTTCCAGAAGAGGCATCAGCATTGTTACCTGTTTCATTTCCTGAATTTGTAGATGAATCAGTACTGTCACCACTTCCCTCTGCAGGCGTATTGGTTTCACCACCACTGTTTGTATTATCAGCGGGGGTTTCACCTGTGTTACCTTCATCAACACCACCTTGCCCGTTATCTACAGGTTCTGTTGGTGCGCCTGTATCTGCCACCGCTCCGTTAACGGTGATTTGAACAGTAGCTTCTGTACAATTCCCAGCGGCATCACATACTTGATAGGTGAACGAATCAGTACCAACATAATCTGTATTAGGTGTGTAGGTAAATGTGCCGTCGGCATTGAGTTGTAAAGAGCCATTAGTTGGAGCATTTATTGGCGTTGTATTGACAGTAAGTGCTGATCCTTCAGCATCTGTATCATTGATAAGCACATTTCCTGTAATGGGTTGTCCTGTTGTGCCTGAGGCAACATCGGCAACAGCAATTGGTGTAGTTGTATCTGCTACACCTGGATCATCATTGCCTCCTCTACCTCTAATGATAAAGACGGCTAAAAATATAAGCACAACGATGCCTAATATAATCAGTATCCAACGAATCATGAATGAACCTCCATACGTCTCCCACCCTACAACTTCTTACTTTATACGTATCTTTTTATTGATTTAATATGCAAATTCACCTGATTAGGCGACATAAATATGGTTACATAATATCAGTTGACATAGTATTGGTCAAGGTTTCGTATAGGATTGCATGGCGTCAATACGTTGCAGATCTGCAAAATGTGGCGAAAAGTTGTTTTCAGTAGTAAAAAATACCTATGTCTTTTAGGCACTATATATTTGAGGAGTTTGCTCGAATCACAATTAAACATACAAAAGAAGGGGTAGATGTAATGCAAGACCAACTTATAGTTGATGCACGGTTTAATGGTCCACCAGATTCGGGAAATGGAGGCTATGTTTGTGGGTTAGTTGCCAACTTTGTAGAAGGTACGGCCGAAATCACATTGCGCCAACCCCCTCCTTTAAACAAGCCTATGCAACTTGTGTCGCAAAATGACCACGTACATTTAATGGATGATGAATTGTTAGTGGCATCCGGTAAAGCGGCAACACTCTCCTTAGATGTACCGGCAATGCCAACCCTGACTGAAGCAGAAACGGCCGTTTCTAAGTACACAGGCTTTCAGAACCACATCTTTCCCACTTGTTTTGTTTGTGGACCCGAACGACATGAACATGATGGGCTGCGTATTTTTACAGGTGTGGTGAACGGCCGTAATCTAGTTGCCGCTCCGTGGCAAACAGATCACACCCTTGCGAGTAATGATGGTTTGGTGCAACCAGAATTTATTTGGTCCGCTCTAGATTGTCCTGGTGCATTTGCTGT
>JBNKHS010000003.1:0-30260 GCA_050290485.1 Promineifilaceae bacterium (SeqCode)
AGGTTTTTTGCCCGTTAAGGAGATAATGATCCCCTTGTTTTACGGCCGTTGTGCGGATGCCCGCTAAATCACTACCTGCATCTGGTTCACTCATAGCAATTGCGGTAATTGTTTCGCCAGTGACCATTTTGGGGAGCCAACGCTGTTTTTGTTCTTCGGTGCCATATGCCAAAAAATAGGGCATGACCACATCATTATGTAAACCAAAGCCCACACCTGAGGCTCCGACGCGAATCAGTTCTTCATCCAAAATGGCGTTATAACGAAAATCCTTGATTTCTAGCCCGCTATAAGCTTCAGGAACATCCATCGCCAAAAAGCCTAGTTCTCCTGCTTTTAGCCACAGTTCGCGGGGCACAATTCCCTCTTTTTCCCATGCCTCGTGGTAGGGAACAACTTCGTTCTCGACAAACCGACGCACGGATTGCTGAAACATTAAATGCTCTTCATCAAAAATGTTACGCTTCATGGGAAACTCCTTGAGAATTATAAATTATGAAGGGTGCAGGATGAAATTAAAGAAACGTGACACGTAAGATATTTTCACGTATCACGCGTTACGCATCGAACTTGTACTTTAGACCATCTTTTGTTTTGAGTTCTTTCCAGCCAAATTGCTGCAAAGTAACATTACCACGACGGCCGAATTGGTGTAAGGTTTTTGCATAATCAGGTGTGGCATAAACGGCCGCTTCTTCAAACAAGTCAATCGGATTGATCGCCAACTTACGGGCAACGTGCATGAACACAACCAGGCCCACTTCAACACGCCGCCGTTCAGGAATAATCGTATTGCTAATCGCATTGCCAACCAAACCACTTAACAACCAATCACGAGACGCTTCTCGTGCCGCCAAGGTTGCCGCACGATGCCCATAAATGCCAAACAATGAGCGATTCTCTTGGGGCAGTCCATCCCGAAATTGGGGCCACTGAGATTCTTTAGCGACCATATATTTGGCAACGGTTAGGTTCATCCAATCGTCAAGATTGTCTGGTAAGGGGGTTGCGTAGTAACTTGTGACGGTCAAGTCAGCAAGGAAGTTATTGGTTTCTTGAATAAAAATATGAAAATCGTTTCCGTTTTGCATGGGTTAATCCTCTACTCTGTGAAAGCACACTGCTATTAGAAAAATTTGGGGTGTTTTCGCTTTCACTTCGTCATTCACATTCGTTTTTGTGAATGGCAAATTACGGCCGTAATTGTAACAGATTTAGAGGGGGAAGTTTAAAAACGGAAGGAAAGAAAGGTTAAATGGTTGCGGGAAACGGCCGTTTCGCGAGTACATCAATCTCAATAAGCAAGCCCAGTCGCGCCAATGATTGCACACCTAACAAGGTGCTGGCTGGAAAAGGTTCGGCAAAAAACGCCTTTTGCACATCCGCAATCACAAAACGATCATCAGGCTGATAATTGTCCACATAAATCGTTACTTTCAAGATGTCACGCATTGTTGCATCTGCGGATGCCAAAATGATTTGTACATTCTTAAAAATCTGCTCCGTCTGTGCCCGCAAATCCCCTTCCCCGACCAATTGGCCATCAGCAGCAAACGCCACTTGCCCCGACAAAACCAACAGCGTCTCATTCGAGACTGTCACCAATTGCGAAAAGGTTGGCGGTACAAACACTCCAACTGGATTACTAAATTGCACGCTCATCTTTTGCACATTGCCTTCATGTAGGGGCGTCCGATTGTAGTAATTTAAGAATTAAAAAGGGTAACGGTTTTGGGTAAGGGCAGACCTGTGTGTCTGCCCTCATCTTGGGCACACACGTGGGTGTGCCCCTACAGTTACCCGATTAATTTTTTAAACACTAACTGGGACGCCCACAACAGATCAAATTTATGCAACCAACGACGCCTCAAAATATGCCGAATCCGGTTCTCCAACCATCATCCCATGTAACTTTTTGCTGTTTTCAGCAAAAAACTCAGAGGTTCTGTACGCTTGGAAATTTTCGGCCGTTTCCCACTCTTCATACAACAAGAATTTATTGGCATCCTGCACATCCGTATACAAATGAAACCGCTCACAACCCGCAAACTGTTTCACGTCCGCCATTTCTTGCTGCAAATGATCCACAAAGGCATCCGCTTTTTCTGGTTTCACTTCAACGGCCACTCGAATAACTATCATCTTATCACTCCTTTGGATATAATAAAGTAACTTGTCTAATATAAGAAAAATAGTAAAGTAACTTGTCTAATTTGTCAAGGAGATTGTTGCTTTTATGGAAAATATTCAAAAAGAGGAATTGGTTGCTTTGCGCCAAACCAATATTGGGCGCTTATTTCAACGCGCCACCCGCGCTTATAGCGAACTTGCCTTGCAAAAATTACATGCACGTGGGTATGAAGGTATTACCTTGTTTCATACCGCACTCATTGCTAATTTAGACTTGGAAGGGACACGTATCAGTACGCTTGCCCATCGTGCGGGCGTGAGCAAGCAAGCAATGGGACAGCTCGTTACAGAATTGAGTAAGCGTGGCTACATCGAAAAAAAACCAGATCCCGCAGATAAACGGGCTTCTTTAATCTTTTTTACCGATTTGGGATGGCAACTATTGCAAGATGCCTTTTTGGTTAAACAGGAAATTGAGGCTGAATATACGGCCGTTTTAGGGGAAACAGAAATGGCTCAATTGCGCATATATTTAGAACAACTATTGGCAGACAATTAAGCGAGTGTGTCCAGCTCGCGGATAATGTTTTGCCTTGCTTGTGCTTCCAACAATAAACGCATCGGTTCTGTGGAGAAAAGTGTTGGTCTGCTAAGAAATTGTTGTAAGATAAGCTGCCGTCCCTGTCGATAAACATCTTCAGAAACAAAGGCATACTCTTGGCGTACCGCTTGGGCATAGGCATCATAACTGGCATCTGGCGCACCCAAAATCGCTAAATCAGCATCCAACAAAACACGGCCGTTGCGGTCATCTCCCATTAAAACGTGCGACTTGGTCAGCAAAATCAGCCGCACCACTTCCGCAATCAACAATTCATTGAGCTCCCACTGAAACAAAACACGACCCGCAAACATCGCGCTTTTTTCTTCGTTATCTTGCGCTTTGGCATCATAGACAACGTCGTGGAACCAAATGGCGAGCTGAACGGCCGTAAAATTCTCTGCCTCTTCATGTAAATCTTGGGCAATTTGCAGCGCGTGGTGCAGGTGTTCAAGATTGTGATAAAAACGGCCGTCTTCACTGTAACGTTGCACCAAATCAGCCCAAACAGAAACGGCCGTTTCCTCAGCAATCCCTAAATCCGATAAAAGTTGCACCCAGTATGGATGCAACTGAGTCACAACATGACTTTCACTCACGCTGGCATAGCCGCCTTCGCCTGACGAATCACTTCCTTAATCTGCGCAATATGCCCATCATCGTGTGCCAAGCCTAACGCAAAACGGCCAATGGCATTGACAACCAGTCCGCCCCATAACTCTTGTTCCACATCAAGATAAGGCTCATCGGGCCACATTTCCAAAGAAGCCAGGCGCATACGCCGACTCTCTTCCAACCGCTGCCGACATTGGGCAATTGTTGTTACCGTTTGCCAAGGCACTTCACTGCGTGAACGACCATGCGGCTCAACGCCACGTGCCATCTCTGCCGCCAAAAAGGCAGCTTCCTCTGAAGATGCCGTAGCATGCACGACCAAATGCCCTAAATTCCACGCTAAATTGGCGTCTGCTTCATCTTCTGCATAATTATCTTGTGCGCCAGGATCTTCTGGTTCAAACACCACATCCGCATCATTGCAATCAGCAATTAAACTTAATTGCAAATCGATCATTTCATTGGTCAATTCACGTAAATCGTCCAAGGTTAAATCTTTGACGAGATCTTGATACGAAATTTCTTTACTTCTTGCACGGTTAAAATCTAACATCATCACTCCAAATAAATTATGAAGGAGAAGGGAGGATAATTCCGTCCTCGCACCTTTTCCAAATGGTCTTATCATGTTTGATTATAGAACGGTAACCCGTTTGTGCATTATATTCATCAAAAAGGGCGACCCCATGGATCGCCCTAAAAAATCGCATGAATGTTCAGCCAGGGTTAAGGACAACTGACGTTGTTAATGCCTTGCCATGTATTCAAATCGATGTTGTCTGCACCTGTCGGCCATTCGCTGACACTACCCGTAAAATCGGTAACCAGCATCATGCTAAAGGGATTCGCCAAATTGGGCATTTCAGCAGATTGGTCAATCCATAGCTCAACAACCCATTGTGCTGAGGGCACAGACTCACCAACTTGCACATCCCAATTGGTAGTTGTGTACCCTGTATTCCAAGTAAGCCCATCTGCATTGTTGCCAATTCCCGCCTGAACGGCCGTACTGCTGTCGCGATTCACCTTGAAGAAACGATCCGCCGTATCGGGATCACCACCATTATTGGTTGTGTCGAAGTAAATTTCTTGCGAATCGGTCGAATCACGTGTCGGATCGTTGATCAAAAAGGCCATGTACAACCTCGCGCCATCCCGCGCAAAATAAACTTGCGTTTGCTCAGCGGCACGCCCCGCAGGGAAGTAGGTAATCAACGGTGAATTAGGCCATTCTGCGGGGTCAAAAATACCATCAATATTTGGTGGCGGATCACTACAAGTTAATTGTGGATTGGGCACGCTTGTATTTGTTGCTGTTGGCGTGACCGTAGACGTTTCCGTAGGCGGAATGGTTGTTACCGTGGCTGTTGCCGTTGGCGTTGTCGACGGTGGTGGTGTTGCCGTAATCACAACCGGGGTCCATGTCGCTGTGGGCAGTGGTGTGTTTGTAATCACAACTGGGGTCCATGTTGGTGTTGGCCCACTTGATGTTGCGGTTGCCGTCGCCGGCACGTCATCTCGGGGATCAAGCGGATTCGTTCCGCGTGTCACTTCGGCTCCATCTTGCACAGAACCACCATCTGTATCTGGATCTGCAGGATCTGTCTTGTATGTTTTTACTTCATCCCCATCCAGCAAAATATCTCCATCCGTATCCCGTAGTAAGGGATCAGAACCATAAAGGAGAACTTCTTCCCCGTCTTGCAACTGATCCCCATCCGTATCTGGGTTGCGCGGATCGGTGCCGATAGCTGTTTCTTGGGCATTACTCAACCCATCGCTATCCCAATCTCCATTGACTTCCGCTGTGGCCGCAGCGCTGGTTGCTGTACCTGCGACACTAGTCTGCTCAATAACGGCCGTTTGGGTCAGAATTGTCAAAGGTGTTGGCGTATTCGTTGGGCGATCCCCAGCTGGTGGGAAGCCTGGCAAGCCACGACCAAAAATAATAAATAGACCAACAACCACACACAAAAAGGTGAGAATAAAAATAAAGGCATACAGCAATCCAGGGGGCACAGAAGGACTCGAAACTGCCTCCCCACTAAGCGTTTGCGATGTGCCTGCACCAACCACCTCAACACTAAACTCATACAATTGGGAACTGCCAAACAAGCCTTGGCTGCTCGCCAGCGAAACATCCAACTCAACTTTAGCAACCTGGCCCGGTTGTAACTGAATCCGTCCCCGTTCCCCCTTAAAGCGCAGCATACCCAAACTATCACGAGCAACAACGCTAAAATAGGAAGTCGTGTTCCCTGTATTTGTAACCGAAACAACAGCAATACCCGGCATCACCACTTGTTCCACGTCCAAAGAAGCCTCAAATGCTTCAAATGTGCCTACAACTAAAAAGGCACCAATGCCCACCTTGGCATTTGCATTCCGTTGCGAAACCACCTCAAGGCGAAAACGCTGCCGTCCAGATGGGGTGCTACGATGCTTGGTAGGCCGTATGGAAACAATAATTTGTCGTGTCTCATTGGCAGGTAAATCGACAAACTCACTGCTGGTAACAATCCAAGAAGGAGACAAACCAACAACCCGTAAACTTACACGATCATCGCGTTGGGTGTTGTTCACCACTTCAACTTTTACATCCACCCGTTGTCCAGGATCAACAGAAATACGATCATTGGGCAAAAAGATAGCAAGTGGCTCGCCAACTTCCTCCGACTCTGGCGCATTATCATTGGCGGCATCGACATCAGCAAGAGTCACAACGGTTGCGGCCTCGGCAACGCGTTCTGCTGTGCTGCCCAGCGTGATGCGCGGTTCCGAATCTTCTAGATCTTCAAAGGTCAATTCTGGGGCACGTAAGGTCAATTCATAGGGGCCAATACGCAAACTGGATCCCACTGATAATGGTGTGGCATCATCGGCACGAATACGACGATCATTGAGAAATGTGCCATTAATGCCTCCCATATCTACAACTTCCCAACCCAAGGCAGTTGCTTGTAAACGAGCATGATGACGGGAAACACCATCTGCAGGTAACACAATATCATTATCTGCATTGCGCCCCAACGTAATGACAGCTTGGGTTAAAGCCACACTGCTTTGAGGGTGGCCGGGGGTATCAATAGCCAGTTCATAACCGGGAGGTGGTTCGCTAACCCGTTCTAGGATCCCCATCTCGTCACGCACCATCACTTGCGTTGGTGCACCCTCTAAGGAAAGCATGGCGCTGCGCAATGTGTTCGCCATTTCTGCCCCATCTTCATAACGATCATCCGGATCTTTAGCCAGGGCTTTATTCAGTATACTGTCAATGATAACAGGCAATTCTTTACGGATCTCGCTGGCCGGTGTAGGCATTTCTCCACGTGAGTGCGTGGCCAATGCTTCGTTTAAATTAGAGAAGTTAAAAGGCAGACGGTTGGTAAACAACTCATACAAGACAACGCCCAACGCATATAAATCGGAACGGCCGTCTAGTTGTTCACCACGACATTGTTCTGGAGACATATAGGTGGGGGTACCTAACGTTGCCCCACTTTGGGTAATGCCTAATCCTTCTTGCAACTTTACCAAACCAAAGTCAGTCAACAAGGTGCGGAAAGGTAATTCCCCTGGCTCATCTGCACGATTTAACGCTTTGAGCAAAATATTGCCCGGTTTAATGTCGCGATGCACAATTCCTTTTTGGAAGGCATAATCGAGTGCTTCCGCAATTTGCGCCCCAATTTGCAAACTCTCTTTCAAGGGCAGAACTTTCCGTTTACGCTGTAAGCGACGCAGGTGATCACGCAAACTCCCACCATCGACATATTCCATGGCAATAAATAAACCAGAATCAGAGTCACCAAAATCCCAGACACGGACAATGTAGGGATGGTCTAATTTTGCTGCTGTGCGTGCTTCTTGAATGAGACGGGTGCGAAACTCTTCTTGACGCGCATAATGCGCGTGCATCACCTTTAGCGCCACTTGTCTGTCAAGATTCACATCATGGGCACGATAGACCGCGCCCATGCCACCATCTCCCAACAGAGACTCTAAACGATATCGATTATTTATGGTACGACCGATGAAGCTGTTGGTCATATCATCCTCCAAAACCACCATTCAAAAGTGGTAGATGAGCTCATACAAGTAATTTGCGCGTGCATTGCACAAATTTTTCGACTTCTTCTTCACCAATCCAATAATGGGTAACTGCTCTGAATTGGGAACCATAAGTTGTATCTAATAAAACATTTTCTGCTGCTAGCCCTTGCAAAAATTGATCCGTCGTCATTGGATGCTCTTCAATAATGTCAAAAAAGACCATATTGGTTTTGACTGTATCGAGATCAATTTTGATCTGAGGTATTTCTGCAAGGGCGGTTGCTAATTGATACGCATGTTTATGATCTTCAACAAGCCTTTCTGTCATTTCATTGATGGCAACAATACCCGCCGCAGCCATGAACCCAGCTTGGCGCATGCCACCACCGAGCGCTTTGCGTGCACGGCGCGCATGATAGATAAATTCTTCGCTCCCACACAAAACAGAACCGACGGGGGCACACAGCCCTTTACTCAAACAAAAGGTTACAGAATCGACGTATTGTGTAATCTCTGTTGCTGGCAAATCTAATGCGACAGCCGCGTTAAATAGCCGCGCACCGTCCATATGTGTTTTGAGTTGATGCTGCTGGGCGATCGCTTGAATTTGGGCAAAATAGTCTACCTCAATGGGATAGCCTGCTTTTGTGCCATAGCTATTTTCGACTAGGATGAGTTCAGTTGGCGGATAGTGGGGATCATCTGGAGAGATAGCTTCTTGAATGGCTGTGTAGGACATACGGCCGTTTTTGTCAGTCAGTAACGGTTTGGGCATCACACCCGCAAACATCGCCATGCCACCCGCTTCAGACCGATTAGCATGGGCATCAACACCAACAATCGCTTGCCCGCCGCGATGGGTGTGCGCCAAAATAGCAGCCAAATTCCCCATCGTACCACTGCTTACAAACAAACCAGCTTCTTTGCCCACTTTTTGGGCCGCCAACGCTTCCAGTTCAAGGACAGATGGATCCTCACCATACACGTCATCACCAATGCGCGCGTTAGCCATTGCTTTGCACATATTGGGTGTAGGCCAACTGACGGTATCTGACCGAAAATCTATTTTCTCCATGGTAAGAAGTTTACGTAATATTATAAAGATTGCAAGCAAAAATGAGTTTTATGTCATGTTGGGGAGGGGGTAAGGAAGGGAAGAATTGCTATTACGCCTTATCACCTTATCGCCTCTGCTCCCCAACCCCTCATCTAATCAGCCATCAAAAATAGCTCTTTTAAGGGAATACCTTCAGCCAAAAAGAGATCAGGCGGAGTTGTATCAGGCGTAAGGATACGTATGGCACGCGGTTTAATTTGTACGGTGAGGGGTGTATAGCCAGCCAGCTCCCCATCCGTTTGGCAAGCCATCACGGGGTCTGTGCGTATGGTGACATTACGGCCGTTTACCAAGGTTGCTTTCGACGATTTCAAGTGCATCTGAAAACGTGCTTTTATCAGATGTTCAAACATCCAATTTGTCATTCAAACATCCAAATTTCAAAAACACCATCATCAAGCCGTGCTTCGGGGCTTAATAAAACTTCCCCGCCCACATAATAGCGACAAATTGAGATCACCGTGAGCAAGTATTGTCCTTCATAAATACGGCCGTCGACTTCCACTGTAGCATGCAAATAAGGAAACTTTGTTGCAATGCCCGCCCCTTGGATCACATATCCTAATTTGCCCAACTTTTTAGACCATGTCGGGCGTGGCTCAACCTGCTCCACAAAAAAACCGTCAGCACCAGCGCCCGCCCACAGTAACCAATAGCGATCATTGTCATTGCCATCAACCGTGTATCCTAAATCCATATCACGAACACGGCCGTTTAACAATGCCTCTGCCGATTTGAGTAACTTATGCTTTTCAAACCGACCCGGCATGGGCATCCCTAGTTCACGGGCAAAAGAGTTTGCTGTACCAACTGGTAAAGGCGCCAAAATAGTGTTCGTTTCGGCAAGGCCATTGGCAACTTCGCCCAATGTACCATCACCACCTGCTGCCATCACCAAATCAGCGCCAGCAACAGCGGCATCTCTTGCTAATTCAATTGCATGTTCTGGAGCTTCTGTCGCGCAAATATCAACGTGCCAACCATTGGCACGCCACATATCAGCCACTAAGGCTATCGGCGCGGCTAAGTTGACGCGCCCAGCGCGGGGATTGTAGATCAGGATCGCTTGAGGCTGTTGCTTCACAATGTAACCAATATTTATAAAGTCTATCTGCTAATACTTGTGGTGGTGTCGAAGTCGTATCTAAAATTAAATGTTCACCAACGACAGGTTCTTGTGCTTCTACCATCCATTTATACACAGACCAATCGGCATCTGACAAATCACCTTGTCGTCTTTGTCCACTATTGCGCCGATGTAGACGTTCACGAATGGTCTCTTGTGCAGCTTGTACGTAAGTAACGGCAACAGGTGTCCCCACTTTTTGGGCCAACATACGTAGATAATCACGGCGGGCAGCTAAATAGTTAGAGGCATCAAAGATAACCCGTTGTCCCTTTTTCAGACGCGCCTCAATTATAGAGTAACACACTTCATAAACAAGCATCCGTTCGGCGGCTGTATAAGTAGGCTGATTGCGCATCAACAAACGCACATTATCTGTACTAATGACAACGGCAGGCAATGATTTAATTAAGCTCTCTACAACAGAAGATTTACCTGTGCCGGGCAAGCCAACCATCATCAATAAACTCCCATTAGGTTGGGCAAATGGGGTTTCAGGTAAATGATCATCTATGTCGCTAACTATACTGTGTAAATACATTTAGTAAGAATCCCAAACGTTTATAATTGAATCAAACTTCTTCTTCGTTTTGCGCTTTCCCATTTAATCGCATCATTTAGAGGTGGCTCCTCTGCATAAAAAGGCGCATAAGGTGTCGACTCACTTCTCGATTATTGTTGACGCTCTGGAAACTACTAGCGTGGGCCCATATTTCACTCAATTGGGGTTTTGCCATTCACAATTACATGTACTTAAAATTTAATAAATCATCAGTGAAATATGGTATGCGATTTTTCTTGTGTATGTTAAAGCGTTTGAATCTTACGAAAAAGGTTAACATGAAAATCCTTTGGTATCTTATCTTACACTAATTCCCCCTTTTTGCGCTGTTTTTTGCTCAATTTCGTCTAAAAATTGGCTAAAATCAGGCTCTTTAGTAGGAATTTGGTCATGGGTGATCTCGATACGGCCGTTCATGCAAACAATCGCAAGCGGGACAGTATAACCCAATTTTCCCTCCTGTACACGGTAATTCCGCTCCACATCAATCCCCCGCTCTTTCAACACCACATAGACGCGATCGACGTAGTCGCCACCCTGCACACATAAATCATTAATTTCGACTGCATCCTGAAAACGATCCCATGTCGTGTGCAAAAATGTGACGCGCCGCCACTTTAAACTCAAAATCGGCCGTTGTAATTGGTGCAGCTCACCCAGTTGTATCTTGTAATACAAATCGTCCGCACGAGGGTGATCGGGCTGCTCTGGAATTAACTCTTTTCTGGGTCGCAATTCATGTCCCAATCGCTGTGCATAATAATGAATCGCCCACTTTTCGTTCCCGAATTTACGGCCAAAATAAAAAGCAATATACTCAGCGTATAAGCCTTTAGGTACATGTTTTTGTGGAATACGGTACCAGCCTTCATTCCGCACAAGTGCAAAATCAGCAGGATTAGGCATATAAGCAACTAACACACGATCTTCAGGGTACATAGTTTTGAACACCACAACGCAGTGAAAACACAAAGTTTTGATTTAACGAGAGATGATTTCTACGTTTTCACTTAGCGATCTAAATTGCAATTTATGGTTTTTGCCAGATAAATTTCAAAATAGTCATCGTAAATTACAGTGATTATGCGAATATCAACGGGAAAATATTGTAAATGATTCTAGCAACGTCTGTCAAAATATTGTGACACACGTTACAGTTCAAAGTATAATCAGGAACTCACAACCAATTTTGAGGAGACAAAATGGCCGACCCACGAATAAAAAAATTAGCCAAGTTATTAGTCAATTATTCGGTAGCAGTAAAACCGGGTGACAAAGTTTTAATTAATACCAATATCAACACAAAACCGTTGGTGATCGAGACTTACAAAGAAGTGATTCGAGCTGGAGGGCTTCCATTCACCTTTTGGCAAGACGATGCACTCACTGAAATTATGCTCAAAGAAGGGAATGATGAGCAGCTGCAACATATCCCAGAGCCAATTAAAGTCGTTTACGACAGTTATGACTGTTTGATCAGCCTGCGCGGTTCTAGCAATACACGAGCACTCAACAATGTAGATCCTGCTCGCCAACAATTAGCAACCAGTGCCTCAAGAGAATTAACAACCACGTTTATGGAACGGAGCGCAAAAGGGGAACTGCGTTGGGTAGGCACGCTCTTCCCCACCGAGGCCCACGCGCAAGATGCCGATATGTCGCTTTCCGAATTTGAAGATTTTGTGTACGGTGCCTGTCATGCAGACAAAGATGATCCCGTTGCAGAATGGAACAAAATCCATAACATGCAGCAACAGTTGGTCGATTGGCTTGTGGGCAAAAAACATGTCAAGGTGGAAGGCCCTAATATCGAGATGACGCTCAACATAGACGGCCGTTCCTTTGTAAACTCCGATGGACACAAAAACATGCCCAGTGGCGAAATCTTTACTGGTCCCGTTGAAGATTCAGCCAATGGATGGGTGCGCTTCACCTACCCTGCAATTTATCAAGGGCGGGAAGTAGAAGGGGTAGAACTCCGCTTTGAAAACGGAAAGGTTGTCGATGCCAAAGCAAAGAAAAACGAAGAATTTTTGCTCAAAATTTTAGACACCGACTCGGGCGCACGTTTCTTAGGTGAATTTGCTGTCGGCACCAATCATGGCATTCAACAATTTACAAAATCCATTTTGTTCGATGAAAAGATCGGTGGTACCTTGCATATGGCTGTTGGTGCTGGCTACCCAGAAACAGGGAGTGTCAATAAATCGGCCGTCCATTGGGACATGATTTGCGATATGCGTGACGGTGGCAAAATTTGGATAGATGATGAACTGTTTTATGATAGTGGTGAATTTCTTATTCTAAAATAAACGTTTATTATGCCTGAATTACCAGAAGTCGAAACCGTGGTTCGCGCTTTACGTGAACCACTGGTTGGACAAACCATTACCGAAGTTCGCAATTATTGGCCCAAACAAATAAACCTCGACCTCAATGAATTTCAGAAGCGTATTCATGGGAAAAAGGTTGAGGCGGTTGATCGACGGGCCAAATATATTGTTATTACACTCACCGAAAATGAAACCCTTATTATCCACTTACGTATGTCGGGACATTTATCAGTTGTGGATAAGGATTTTCCCGCCGAAAAACACGTCCATACGATTTTTGGCTTAGCCAATGGGCAAGAGCTTCGTTTTCGCAATCCGCGCAAATTTGGGCGTGTATACCTCGTACAAAACAAAGATGAGGTTCTAGGCAAGCTGGGGCCAGAGCCATTAGACGATTCGTTTACGGTTGATCAGTTGGCGCAAAGATTAAACGGCCGTTCCCGTCAACTGAAACCGCTTCTTTTAGACCAAACTTTCATTGCAGGGGTAGGCAATATCTATGCCGATGAAGCTGCCTTCGATGCCGGTTTGCATCCCGAAAGACGCGTAGATACGTTATCGCCAGCAGAAATTAAAGCGTTACATCACGCCATCCAAAAAGTTTTAAACTTAGGCATTGCCCGTGAAGGCGCAAGCATTTCGCAATACATCAAACCGGATGGTACTAAAGGAGACATGCAAAATGCCGTTATGGTCTTTCGCAGAACAGGCTTACCATGTTACCATTGTGGTACATCAATCGAACGCATTAAATTAGGAGGCAGAAGTACGCATTTTTGTCCAAATTGCCAACATTAAAAACCCAATGTTTAAAGGCCATTTGGAGCCTATTCAAAATGAGAGGAACTTCATGGATAAAGAACTTGAAATCATGCGCATCTTGCGAGTCCCCCCCAAAGGCGAATTGGTTGTCGAAGTAAATGGGAACCGGTATCAATCCTTAACCGATCTAAAGAATCCCAAAAATAGACAGTTAATATTAACGGCCGTTGGTGAATTAATTACATTTACAGGCGGTTATCAGGCTTTAGTTGATGCCGGTGTTGCGGCCTCACCTATGACTCAGGGAACCCAAAAATCATTAGAAGAGCAACGTGCGGAATTTCTTGCTAAGATGCAAGGCGGAACAAGCGTCTCACGTGAACCAGTAAGTTCAGTTATTCCTGAGGAAACGACTGATTTGCCTATCGTGGAACAAATAGACAATATCTTGCAAAAATATATTAACCAAGATCCAAATCTACAACATCGTTCCATTCACCTTATCGACAACCCTAATGGGAATGGAATTCAAATTAAAATTGACGGACAGATTTATACGCATCCCAAAAAGATTGAAGATAAGCGCATTCAATTAACGATAAAACAGGCAATTAAGGAATGGGAGTCAAAGTAACCGAGGAAGAATTATTATTGGCTCCAGCTAAAACTTCGGGCAAAAGCGACTCAAATTTTCGGACCAGGCGCTGGCGTTTATTTGTAGGCAAAAATGCAGCTCTGGCCGCATTTAAAATCATTTGACGCAATTCTACATAGCGAATGCCTAAGTCGTTCATCGCAATTTGGTATTCATCCGTTAAGGTGATGTTGCTGATTGTAGGATCATCCGTGTTTAGTGTTGCGTGCAAACCTAAATCTAGCATATCGGCTAAGGGATGGTGATCAATATGATGAACAACACCTGTTTGTACATTGCTCGTCAAACAAACTTCAAAAGTAACATTGTGTTCTAACGCTACCCGCAAAATCTCCGAGTTCTCTAAAACACGCACCCCATGACCAATACGATTGGCACCTAAATCACGAATTGCATCACGAACACCTATCGCACTGGCCCACTCTCCTGCATGAATTGTCACGCCCATTCCCATTTCTCTGGCTTGTCTAAATAAAGGCGCAAATGGAGCGGAAGGGAATTTAACTTCGTCGCCAGCTAAATCAAATCCAACAATCCCTTTCTCATGCCGTGCAAAGGCTACTTCAGCAACGTGTTTTGCTTGCTCAAAAGGATCGTGGCGCACGAGTGTTAATATAAGCCCTACTTGAATATCAAAATCTTGTTGGGCATGCTCTACCGCTTCAATAACCCAATCGGTGACATCGCCTAAGGAGAATCGGCAAACGCGCGACAACGCCTGAGGGCTAAAACGCAGCTCCATGTACTTTACGTTATCATTCGCGGCATCAGCTACAGTTTCATAAACCAAACGTTGAATGGTCTCTGGGGTACGATAGAAATGACGCAATACCTCAAACTTACTGAGGAATACTTCATGATCCGCAGGATCATCTGTCACTTGCACAAACGGCCGTAATGATTCCAAACTCTCCGCAGGAACAGGAACATTATAATCACGTGCAATCTCTAATAGAGACTCCAAACGTAATGACCCTTCTAAATGGCGGTGGAGTTCAATTTTGGGTAATTTTTCTAAAGCAATTCTGTTTACTTCTTGCATTGACTCTGTCAAAACAGTCCTTACCAATACGTCAACTATACCGTTCTTGAAATAAACGCCTACTTCGTTTTGTATAGTTTCAGATAGTTGTTGTTTGTCTCCTGCTTCCTATACAATTGAGCAATTATATGAAAGCATCTACAACGAAACCTGACAGGTTTATTGCAAATACCTAATAATTTTTTGCACTTCAAGAAGAGTTCAGTTTTAATCTTTACTACGAAGTGATCATCGAAAAATAAGAATACCTAAACTTTGTATCTCTGTTTCCATAATTCATAAAACTCCTCGAACTATGAACTACGTGTCCTTTTAGATTTGATTATGCGGCACCAACAAGAGGCAATGTGAAAAAGAAAGAGCTGCCTTGATCAATTTCACTTTCAACCCATATTTGCCCATTGTGAGCATCGACAATCCGCTTCACAATTGCTAGACCGATACCAGTTCCCCCAAAGCGCCGCCGTGCTGACCCATCTATTTGGTAAAAGCGCTCAAAAATACGTTCATGTTTTTCTGGAGGCATGCCAATCCCTTCATCTGCAATTGAAACACAAACTGCATAATCCAGTTTACTCATCGTAATCGTAATCGCACCACCATCAGGGCTAAATTTCATCGCATTACCAATCAGGTTGTCAAGCACCTGATTCATACGACCTCTATCGACACTGACAAGTGCATTTTTATCTTCTTCATAATTGGTTTTGATCTGCAACCCTTTCTTATCTGCCACTAAACGGTGACTAGCCACAGTTGCATTCAAAACATCCGTCATGGGTACAGTTTCCAATTGCAAATTACTCGCATTAATGCGCTGTAATGTAATAATGTCATCAATGATGCGCGTAATATCATCTGTTTTGTCAGAAACAATTTGTAGAAATTCTTGTTGTTCTGGCGATAACAAGCCTTCCTCGCCATCCATCAACAAATCGACATATCCCTTAACAAAAGTAAGCGGTGTGCGCAATTCATGAGAGACATTTTGCACTAACTCATCTTTAAGACGGTCGCTTTCTTTTAATTCTTCATATGCATCAGCAAGTTCTTTTGTTCGTGCTTGCGCTTCTTCAAATAATCGCGCATTCTCGATGGCTACGCTGACTTGTGCCGCAGCAATAATCATGAGTTGTTGGTCCGATTCTGAAAATGCATCTGGGTGGTCACTATCAATCGTTAACGTACCTATGGGCTCATCGCGCACAACAAGTGGTACAGCCAGCAAACTGCGTACGGATTCATCAAAAAAGAGAAAGTCTGGCTGATCATAGGTATCACGAATGTAGACCATTTGGGAATCAGTAACAACCTGCCCGGAAATACTATTTTCTTTCTTCATGCGGGCTTCGCTGTATTTTGTTTCTGTCCCCACAGCAGCTTTGACGATCAGTTCCGTCGGTTCATCACTTAACATAGTAATCGTACTGGCCCGAGCATTCATCAAACCACGCAAAATTTGGACAGTGGTTTGTAGTACAGATTCTAAGTTGAGATCCCCTGTTACCTGTTTGGCCATATCAACCAAAGCAGACATGTCCCGTAAACGGCGTTGAGAATCGGCAAAAAGCTCGGCGTTACGTACGGCAACGGCTGCTTGCTCTGCTAGCAAATTTAAAAGCAATAGCTCTTCGCTTGTAAAGGTATGTGGATGAAGATAAGTTGCAGTAAAGGCACCAATCACTTTGTCCCCATATTTCAATGGGAAACCGGCAATCGCACAAATGCCCCACTGGCGGGATTGTTCAGACTGAAAGAATGGGTGGGAGGGTGCATCATTGATAACTATGGGTGCCGCTTCTCTGACGACAGTTGCTGTTAATCCTTTTCCGCTTGCTCTTGGTTTTTGCACAGCAGCGCGGCGTGATCCATCTCGCCAAAGGGCCGAGCCAAACGTAAATTCATTGGCTTTTTCATCATAAAGGTAGATATGTAAATTATCTGCGCCCATCAACTGTAAAGCCGCATTGGTAATCTCGTCCAAGACATGGCTTAATTCAAGCGGGGTATTTAATTGCAGTACGATATCATGGAAAGTGGAAAGCTCTTTAACACGTCTTTGCGCTTGTGTAAACAGATGGGCATGCTCGATGGCAACAGCAGCTTGCCCGGCCAAACTTTCTGCAAGGCGTAACTGGGCTTCACTGTAGCTTCTTGGACCAAGCATCTCGCCAAGTGCCAATAAACCGAGCAAATTATTGCGACGGACGAGAGGAACAAGCATTACAGATTTAAGTTCAGCAGCTTCAAGGAGATCGATTTCTTCTTGAGAGGTTGTTCTGTCTATCCGTAAGTTTCCAATTTCTTGCGAATCCATAACTCGCCGCACAATTGGATATTTCTCTAGGTTTTCTAGTTGTGCAAGACCAACATTCGAATTATGAGTTGACTCTGTTTTCCATTGCGGTTGACTTCTATATGCAGATGGAATTAAGGTTTGTTGGTCTTTATCCCAAACAAATATAGAACAGCTATCAATCTGCAGAGCACGCACCATTTCATCAACTACGGTTTGGAGAACAAAGGTCTGGTCTAGATTGGCTGTCATTGTGGCGCTGGCTTGGTAAAGGGTTGATAACTCAGCCAGTTGTTGTTCTGAATTTTGGAAGAGGATGGCGTTGTGAATGGCAACAGATGCATGGGAAGCAATTGTGGTAATTAGCCATTCTGTGCGTTGATCGAATGCACCCTGTTCTCTGCTATCAAGCATGAGCACGCCTAAAAACTCGCCGCTACCGCGCAGAGGCAGAGCAATGCAAGATTGGGTTTTCTCGCTTCCAGGGTAGGGATACCAATTGGTTGCTTGCTGTACATCGGGAATGTTTACGGCCGTTTCTGTCTCGACAACCGATTTGAGGAGCAAATTCGACTGACCCACTACCTCAGCTTGTTCTGTTGTCCACGGCAAGGGACGATCATCCAAATTACGGCCGTTTACAAAGTGCAATACCCCATCATCTAGCAAAAATAAATATGCGTTTTCATAAAAGATCACGTGTCCCAACACTTCCAAGAGCTGTTCAATCACCACATCTTTTTCCAGTGATGTGCTAATTTGCGCAATTGCTTGCCGCAAAGCAACGGCCGTTTGGTAATCATCCGAGCCCTGTTCAACCAATTCTCGCGTCGTTGAGTAAAGATTTGCATTTTTAATTGTAACTGCAACATGTGCCGCAATCGCCATCATCGCCTGATAATGGACACCCGAATATCTGTTTGCTTGCTCACTTTGGACTGAGATAGCACCAATCACCTCATCCTTAACCCGCATAGGCACGCAAATGATCGATTTTGGCTTGGGTTCTTTGTAAATTCCTTTTACGGGCAAAGAATCTTGTTCCAGATTCGATGTAAAAAAGGGCATATTATTGGCAATGACCCAGGCAACTAAACTATCCTCATTGGCCAAGGGAATAGGATCCAGTTGCACAGGGTTGTTGTCCAACAGGTTACAGGGAAAAGTAATTTCTTCTTTTGCCTCATCTAACAGTGCAATATAGCAATTAAACGCCGAAAAAGTGTTAATAATCCGCATATGAAATTCATCGAGCATTTCATCCAGCGGTTTTAAGATAGGCATTGCCTCAACAACCCGATAAACCAAATCTTGCACATCGGGATAAATTTCTTCGGCATCAGAACCATTTTTACTTTGCACAGCTTGATGGGTATAAAACACACTCGATTGCGTCGCAATCGCCTTTATCAATTTCATGAGCTGCAGCACAGCATCATCCATCTCGACACCCTCAATGGTAAGGGCATATCCCGTTGCGCCAATGGCAAAGGCATTGTCAACGGAATTCAAATGATGCAGTTGAATTGAAGCATCGGGATAAAAAGCTTGAATGAACTGGTTAAGTATAGGGGAAACGGCCGTTACCGAAACGGCCGTTTGCAACGCTTGTTGCAACTCAAAAAGGGCGTGAAATTGGGTAGTGCTATTAGGCATAGTTAATCAACATTATGGGAATAAAAGTTATCCAGATAAATAGGAATTTATATTTATTGCTAAAAAATCCGTCAAACAAAAATAGAAGTGTCATAAAAAATGACCTCAGACAAATTCTATGTTTTCAATCTGTAATTCACAATAATTGCACATTCCTTTTGGATATTTTTCGTAAATTACACAACTCCTATTTTAAAAAATATCAAATTAACGCTCACATGAAACCACGTTTTACACATACAGTCAACGGGTAATAGTGAAAGTGACGTAAACGAGCAATAAAAGTATATAGAAAAAGAGCAGTATCATATGATACTGCTCAATCTAAACAATTAGATTAACAAATAGATTAACGTCGTCTTTTCTTTTTAGTACGCTTTGCAGATCCCTGAGCCTGGCCATTCGTCGCCGTAACTGCAGTTTTAGAAGCTGCCATATCCTGCTTCATATGACAATGTTTATACTTTTTGCCACTACCGCATGGACAAGGATCATTGCGACCAACCTTAGGCATATCACGACGCAGTTCAACGCCTTTGCCCTTCTTACGTTTGACAACTTGGAACCCTGCATCGCGTGCCTGCGTTTGGTAAGCCACTTCGGCTTGTTGTTGCTGCACAAACTTTTGATGATGTGCCACTTGATGGAAGAAACGATCTACAATATTTTGATTGATGTTTTGACGCATATTTTGATACATTTGCGCCGACCGAATCTTGTATTGCACCTTGGGATCGCGTTGCCCAACTGCTTCCAAACCGATTTCACGACGTAAATCATCCATTGCCGTCAGATAGTCACGCCATTCACGATCAATCGAATCGAGAAGCAACAATCGTTGGAAATTGTTATATTCCTCAACCCCAATATATTCCCGCCACTTCTCTTGCTGACGGTTTATATACGCTTCTAATGCTAAATTCAGTTGTGCTCCATCTAAAGCGGACAGCGTATCTAACAAAAGTTGTCGCAACCCTTCTTCTGCTTTCGCTTTAAACCGCAATTGACGGGCAGGAGCATTTTTAACGGATAATCCTTCTACACTAAATTGTGAAAATGCTTGATCTAATGCTTCTTCAGCTTGTTGCCAAATTCGACTCCGTTCATCTGAGCTAAGATCAACTTGTTCAGCAACAAACTCATCAAAGAATACACGAACCCGCTCAATATAATCACGACGAGTAGATTCTCGTGCTTGCATCTGCCCAGAACGGCGCGTCGACAAGTTGCCTAAATTAGGGACCGGGGGAAGTAATGGCAAGAAGCGCCCCATTGCCTGCATCAACTGGACAAGGTTATACCCGTTATCCTCATTGTCATACGCCATTTCCATTAAGCGCTCTTCTAGTTTATCACCTGAAAGGGCACTTAATTCTGCCCGATCAATTTTGACCACATCGGGCAATAAGCCACGAGAACGAATCACAACAGCATTGATGTTAATCGTATCAGTTGCCTCTGTTGTTGCTTCGGTGATGATCCGGTTAATTTCTCCACGAACATAATTGATGTAATTATCAACATAATTGTCAACCAGTTCAGCAATGGATGTTGCGAACGCTTCATCAACTTTTGTGTCGTAATCAAACTCGTCGCCCATCAAAATCGCTTTTCGCTCGCGATAAATGGCTTGCCGTTGTTTGCTCATCACATCATCATACTCGACAATGTTTTTACGGATGTCAAAGTTGTACCCTTCAACACGCTCCTGAGCATTTTCAATCATTTTGTCGAGAACGCCGAACTCTAAGGGCATATCTTCAGGAATATTAGACATCAATCCTTTGCCCATCCAACTCTTCAAGCGTTCTCCACCAAAACGACGCATTAAATCGTCTTCAAGAGAAAGGAAGAAACGAGAAGATCCAGGGTCACCCTGCCGTGCCGCACGCCCACGCAACTGGTTATCAATACGACGCGATTCATGTCGTTCAGAACCAATAACATGCAAGCCTCCTAATTGCCAAACTTCTTCTCGCTCTTTTTCTGTCTGTGTCTGTAAATCTTGAATCCGTGTGATCCAATCTTCACTTAATCCTGGCACAGAGGCTACTACCTCTTTCGCTTCCTCAATTTCATCTGCCAAGATAGAGCGAATGAGGGCAGCACGCGCGTTGTAATGTTTGTCAAAGACAATTTCGGCGATGAACTGAGCCGTCATATTATTATCTTCGTGGATTTTTTGATAACGGCCGTATAAATCCCATTGTCGTGTTGCATCTTCAACTAATGCAACATCAACATCTTTATCTTCCAAATAGTCGCGTGCTTCTGAACTAAACCCACTATGCACCAGGCGCAAAACGTGCACCATATCGTTGTACTCAAGCCCATAGGCTTTACCCAACTCACGCGCCAAATATCCAATTACTTGAATATTTTCAATTTCGACAAGTGCTGTATCTAATTCTTGTTTTGTCTCTTGCAACCAATCAACCAAATCACGACTTAATTTACGCTGATTGTCAGCATAGGTATATGCTGCTTCCTCGCCTTCCTCTAATAACTTAAAGGCAAGCTGAGTTAAAGTACCCCGCTTAAACATCTCTTCTTCGAGCAGTTCAGCAGCCATTCCTTCTGGATTCCCACCTAGCAAAATATCGGTACCACGCCCTGCCATGTTGGTGGAGATGGTGACTGCACCTTTTCGCCCTGCCTGAGCCACGACCAACGCTTCTGACTGGTGCATTTTTGCATTGAGAACCGTATGGGCAATGTTTTCTTTCTTCAACAAGCGGTTAATAAGTTCAGAATGTTCAACAGAAGTGGTACCAACCAAAATCGGCCGTCCTGTTTCATGGACACGCCTCACCTCACGAATCATTGCTTTATCTTTGGCGTCTTCTGTGCCGTAAATTTGATCTTTATAATCTGTCCGTTTGAAGAAGATCGGTTCATCTGAATCGGGGTCACAATAGGAGATACGATCTGTGCTTTCATCTTTTTCTTTCTTTTCAACCAAACCCATTTGGCCTGATTCATAGATGTATTGCACATTTGTGGGTAGAGGGGTTACACCAATTTCATAGATCTTGTCAAACTCTTCCGCATCCGTTAAAGCAGTACCTGTCATACCACCGATTTTTTTGTAAAGTCGGAAATAGTTTTGCAGCGTGATCGTAGCAACAGTAATCGTTTCCCGTTTAATTTGCACCCCTTCTTTCGCCTCAATCGCTTCATGCAAACCTTCAGAGTACCGGCGTCCTGGCATCAGACGCCCCGTAAAATCATCTACAATTACAACTTGTCCATCTTGCACCACATAGTTAACGTCTTTCTTGAAAAGATATTGGGCTTTGAGTGCATTGTCTAAATAGTAAGTGAGGTGATAAAAACGGGGATCATATAAATTGTCGCCAGCATCTGTATCAATTTCAGAGATACGTTTCTCAATTTCTGCAATCCCCATTTCTGTTAAATTGATGCTGCGGCTTTTTTCATCCAAATCATAATGACCATTTGGTTCAGCATCTTCTTCTTCAACCGTATTCTTGCGAAGACTACGGACATATTCAGCAAAGCGTTGATATTCCTTACCTGAACGAGGTGCCGGACCAGAAATAATAAGCGGCGTACGTGCCTCATCAATTAAGACATTATCAACCTCATCAATAATTGCGAAGGCGAGCTCTCGTTGTACCAGCTTCTCTCTATCCGTCGCCATGTTGTCCCGCAAATAGTCAAACCCAAACTCGCTACTAATGCCGTAAGTAATATCTGCAAGGTACGCTTGTTTACGCGTACAGGGGCGCCAATGAACCAAGCGCTCATCTTCAAGCTCACTTCCTGGGTTAACATAATCGGGATCATATAAGGCTGAAAATTGCTGCGGGCCAATACAACCAACCGTTAATCCTAGCAAATGGAAGATGTTCCCCATCCAGCCACCATCACGACGAGCCAAATACTCGTTAACAGTAACCAGATGAACACCTTCTCCCGTCAAGGAATTAAGAAACAGAGGTAATGTTCCCACAAGCGTTTTCCCTTCACCGGTACGCATCTCAACAACATCTGTTCCGTGAAGCAGTTTGCCCCCCATGATTTGCACATCATAATGACGTAATCCTGTTGTGCGCACCGAAGCTTCACGCACAAGCGCAAAGGCTTCCACAAGCAAATCATCTAAGGTTTCTCCCGCTTGATAACGATCTTTTAATTCTTGTGTTTTTTGGCGTAATCCTTCATCATCTAACGCTTGCATAGTAGGTTCAAGCGCATTAACTTGAACGACGATAGGCTTCAAGTCCTCAATAATTTTTCTGTTAGGGTCGCCAACAATTCGTTTGACTAAATTCTTAAACATATTATTTCTCGGTGATCTATGATAGGTAATTCACAAAAGCTTTTGGACTAAATCGTTTGAAAATTATGAACTACTGCGTACAAGTGTAAAAGCCATCATTTAATATTACTAAGACTTTTATACTTATACATTTTCATAATTAAGCTTGCGTAGTTTAACGAAGCAATCTTAATTTTGCGTTAACTCAAGCTTATTCATTAAATAATTCTCCCACACTACGTCCTTCATGTGAACGCAAAATAACTTCGCCAAGTAATTTGGAAACAGAAAGTATGGTGATGTTAGGAAGCATCTTTTCTGGTGGAATAGGAATTGTATCTGTGGTTACGATCTCTTTGATTGGCAAATTAGATAATCTTTCCACAGCTGGATCTGACAATACGGGATGGGTAAAAGTCATATAAATATCATTAGCGCCGGATGCCTTTACTAATTCTACTGCTTGTTTCATGGAGCCTGCTGTATCAACCAAATCATCAACGATGATAACATCTTTCCCTTCTACACTCCCAATTAGGGTCAATGCTTCTTTTAATGACTCGTTGCCAATGCGCCGCTTTTCGACAAAAGCAAGGGGTAAATTTAGGCTAGCAGCAAAGTTACGACCCTTTTTAGCAAATCCTAAATCAGGGGTAACGACAACAGCATCTAAATTCTTTTTCATGAAATAGTCGACGAGAATGTGAAATGCGGTTAATGAATCACCTGGGATTTTGTAGAACCCTTGTATTTGTTCAGCATGTAAGTCAATTGTCATCCAGCGATCGGCACCGGCTACTTCGATCATATCTGCTAATAGACGAGCTGTAATAGGTACACGGGGTTGATCTTTTTTATCACTTTGTGCATATGCCATGTAGGGAACAACAACGGTAATACGACCAGCGGAGTCTCGCTTAAGACAATCAATGGCGATGAGCATCTCCATTATGTTGCGATGTACTGGTTTGACATGGCTTTGAATGAGATAAACGTCTTGCCCACGTACGCTACCATGTAGTTTTACAAAAAGATTTTCGTTAGGAAAATCGATAACGTCCCATTGTTCTAGGGGTCTATGTACATATTCTGAAATTTTTTCAGCTAAATTTGGGCATCCTGATCCAGCAAATAGCTTGATGTCACCGTAAGCGAACTTTGTACTCATTGTGGTTTCTCTGTTGAATCCTTGCTTGGTTTACGGCCGTTTCTGGCAAGCCCTCGACTTCATTTTAATCCCCACGCCCGGTTACCAAAAGACCATTACAATTTGTTAATATGCTTCATTATACAGGCAGGAAGGCGGTTTTGCGAAAAGGCTTAGAAATTTTATTTTTACATAAAACTTGCAGGTTTGCCCCATTCTGCATTATACTGTTATGTATAGCTATTTATGTCACCTTCCTTTAGGTTCTAGGAGGCTTGAAGATGGATATTCAAATTCAATCTCGGAAATTCTGGCTGATTGTCCTTGGTTTATTGCTTGGCCTGTTTATCATTGGGCAAGGAACAATCCAAACAGCTTCAGCACAAACCATTGGCTTTGCCACTATCACAACGGCATCAAAAGATGTTTATGCCAGCCCAGACACGACATCATCTAAAGTTGATACTGTTTATCAAGAGGACATTGTCCTCCTGTTGGGGCGTACCGAGGATAGTGCATGGGTTTATGTGATCACATCAAATTTAATTAATGGGTGGATTACAACAGTAAATATTGCAGCAGATATCCCCATTAGCACATTACCCGTTACAACACCATCCAATCCAATTCCTGTGCCCCCCATTGCCACAGTACCTACTGTGTCCACGGCACTTGGCGTTGTCAATACAGGTAAACTTAACGTTCGCTCTGGTCCTGGCGTGGGTTATGGGATCGTGACACAAGTTGTGCAAGGAGAAACGGTTACTTTATTAGCACGTAATCCAGAAAGCACGTGGCTCTACATCCGTACAAGCAACAATCTTGAGGGTTGGGTCAACGCCAAATACATCACCACTAGCTACCCAATTTCTGCACTACCAGCTATTGGTACACCTGGTGCACCTACGGCAACCCCAGTTCCTCCCGGTACAGCAACGCCTGTTGTGCCTACGGCCGTTCCGGGAACATCTGTTGTTACCGCATCAACTTTGAATGTGCGTGCCTCTGCAGGACTCTCTTATGTTCGTGTCGACCAAGTGTATAACGGAAACGTTTTGTGGGTAAACGGCCGTAATTTAGACACAACCTGGATTTCTGTAGTTACACCGGATGGCGTTGCGGGATGGGTTAACTCCAAATATATCTCTTCTAACATCAACTTCACCACCCTCCCCGTTACTTCCAATACGGGTACAGGTATCGTCTTGACAGGACGTCTTAATGTTCGTGCGAACCCTGGGGTAGGTAACACCATTTTGACCTCAGCATCACAAGGAGCAAACATGACCTTGATTGGACGTAACTCTGACAACGGTTGGCTCTACTTACGTGCTCCTGATGGCAAAGAGGGCTGGTCACGCGCAGATATGTTGGGAACAACCACCAATATTAACGCATTACCTGTATTGGCTGGGGCTGTACCTACATCTTCTGTACCTACATCTGTACCACCAATAGCACCACCACCAGTAACTGACCCCAATAATACGGCCGTAATACGTGCTTGTCCTAATCTAGGATGTGCCGTCACAGGCAATGTCTATTCAGGGCTGACCATTACGGCAACTGGACGCTCAGCCGATAGCACATGGGTCTATCTTACTACCAGCAATGGCCAACAAGGATGGATTCCAGCACAATATGTGCAATTGAACATTCCAATCAACTCATTACCTGTGGTCAATTAATAAGTACAGTTAAAAATATCAACAAAAGACCTGGCACAAGTTGTGTCAGGTCTTTTTAGATCATGTATCATGTTTCTCAATTAACTCAATTAAGGAATATATACAAAAAAAGAGCGTGCTAAGTGGCACGCTCCAAAATTCAAAAGAAAACCGCCGAATTTACCGTGTTTCGCGGTAAACCACGTGGCGACGCAATGTTGGATCATATTTTTTCAACTCAATCCGATTGGGATCGTTACGTCGATTCTTTTGAGTGTAATACATGTGATGACTTTCTGTACTACGCAACTTGATGACACCACGTACACCTTTTTTCTTAGCCATAAGATTACTCCTCTAAATTGCCTATAACAGCATTAAGACGTAACGTCTTTTAACTTGAGGCCTTCTTTTTTCAGGTAAGGCATCAAACCAATCTTATCAACTGTACGCATAGCACGCACAGACATGCGAATTCGAACCGAACGATCCAATTCAGGGACATATACCTTTTTGGTCTGGAGGTTGGGCAAGTAACGACGTTTTGTCTTTTTCTGGGAAAAAGAAACATTATTACCAACTAAAGGCCCTTTTCCAGAAAGTTTACATTTACGAGCCATAATTTTTTCCTCTTTTGTGGTTCCTACTTAAATTATATTTTCAAGTAGGACCATCAATTAAATCTCTTACTAAACCGAGAATCTTTAGCTAACAGGGCGCTTCATAATTTCATAACGCCCCATTTCATCGCCTGTTGCCATACAAGATACAATCTTGACCTGGAATGTATGCCCTCCAGAAACCCAAGTTAAGGCTTCTTGCAAATGGCCTAACCCAAAATGACATACAGGCTCTGCTGCTTCACGATTACAACACATTGGACATTGTTCTAAGGTATAAATAAACGTTTCACCCTCATCATAGACCTGTGAAATCTGATCTGAGAATTGAGAAAATATATTTGCTAGTGCAGGCAGACCAAGTTTCAGTTTGGTACCTAAGGGCAACATACGAAATGCTAAATCTCCCACACTAGACAACGTCCCAATCCCTTCTAACCCTTGCTTAAACGTAACCCGCCCAGCACGTACAGCCAACCCGCGTCCACCACGAGGGCCATACATATCTTCCAGCGCAACTTGTAACTCTGTGAAATCTGAAAAAGGAAACTCCTTCTTCAAATTATCTGGCGGACGCGCCGTGATGTACTTTGACAAATCGGCGAGATGGAGCAGGGCATTCAAGCCATTCTTCCCCATCACCTCTTCCAAAGAAGCTAACATGATGCGTGCAAACTTGTTCGGATAATAGAACTGTTCGCTTTCGTCTGGGTTGCAGCGTTGTGACATGTTAATTCTTGTCCTGTGCAACGTCTCTCGGTTGTTAAATAACGACAAAATTGAGTGACTAACTAAAACTTACAAATAAATACGAGGTGTTTATTCATCGACAAAGGGAAGCAAAGCGAGATGGCGCGCTCGTTTAACAGCTACTGCCATTGCGCGTTGTTCTTTCGCGCATAAACGAGTCTGACGACGTGGTCGGATACGGCCGTACTCATTGATGTACTGCCGAAGCGCATCTGGAGCCTTGTAGTCGAAGGTAACACCTTTGATACACCCACGTGAACGTGAACGCTTGTTGTTGCTTCTACGAAAACCCATATTAAAAATTCTCCTCGTACAAATCGACGACTGCAAAAGCAATTGGATTTACCCGTGTCATTGGGCTTGCTTTTGCCCGATGTTTCACAATAAAACATCTTTTACAAAACAAACGTGCGTAGCAAAAACAACATGCAATACGCACGAACGCCTAAGAATACCTGATTTTACTAAAATGTCTAGCCCAGATCGGGAACTTCTAATGAGAAAAAGCTTAAAATACTATTCAGTAATCAGTCTTTTGTATTCAGTCATACCAATAATCCACTGAAAACTGATTACGGATTACTGAAAACAGTTAAGGCCGGCCTGCCTTTACAAAACTCGCCACCGTCCCATACAAATCTTTGCTCTTCACCAATGTCTCGCCAACCAAAATGGCATCGACGCCGATCTTTAGCATTTCTTTGACATCATCATCCGTTTTCAAACCACTTTCACCCACAGTAACAACATCAGCAGGGATCATTTGGCGCAAACGAGCTGTATTAGCAAAATCCACCTCAAAAGTTTGCAAGTTACGGTTGTTCACCCCAATGATACGTGGGCCAAGGGGCAACATCCGTTCCAACTCTTCTTCTGTATGCACCTCAACCAACGCATTCATCCCTAGTTTATGGGTTAGGGTCAATAACGATTGAACATCATTGTCACTCAAAACGGCCGCAATCAGCAAAATCGCATCTGCACCCGCTGCTCGTGCCTCATAAATTTGATAGGGATGAAATGTGAAGTCTTTGCGCAAAACGGGAATGTTCTTTTTCTTCACCGTTTCCTTCACATCACGTAAATCCTCTAATGAACCTTGAAAATGTCGTCCATCAGTTAAAACAGAAATTGCTTTCGCTCCCGCCTTCATATAAGTTTGCGCCAATTTGACAGGGTTATAGTTGGGAACCATCAACCCTTTACTGGGGGACGCCTTTTTACATTCAGCAATAAGCGACACTCCACGCGATTTCAATGCTTCATAGAAATCATCGGCAGGGGGTGCGACAGATGCGAATGCACGCACATCTTCTAAAGGCACTTCGCGCATAATTTTGGGCAATTGTTCCCGATGATACGTCATGATCTCATCAAGAATCGTCCCTCTTCTTTTCGATATGTTGGTTACACTCATAAAAACTCGCTTGAGATTAGAGAATGGAAACAGAATCTCCAATCTCATGACTGTAGGGCATCAATCACCCAATTAATAGCTATTCGTCTTTTCTACCCAAGCATTCAAAGTGTTTAATGCCGCACCACTGTCAATTGCTTCCCGTGCCTGGGCTAAACCTGCTTCCCAGTCGCCACTTTCTACACTGAGAACCGCAGCTGCGTTGAGTAAGACAATATCACGGCGTGGCCCTCGATCAGCCCCACTTAAAATATTCTGGGTAATCTTTGCATTCTCTTCAGGTTCTCCACCAATCATATCCTCAATCGTAGCTTTGGCGAGTCCTAGTTGAGTTGGATCGAGATCTGAGGTTGTCACTTGGCCATCTTTGAGATGACTGACGCGATTTAGACCACATGTTGAAAGCTCATCAAGACCATCAGCCCCATGCACAACATATGCGGCTTTGCTGCCCAATGTGCCTAACACTTTCGCCATCGTTTCTGTGAGGGCTGCGTCATAAACACCGATCAGCTGATGGGTCGCTTTAGCAGGGTTGGTTAAGGGGCCGAGTACATTGAAAATGGTGCGTTGCCCAAGCTCGCGGCGGGGGCCGATTGCATATTTCATCGCTGGATGGTGCTTAATCGCGTATAAAAAGCCAATGCCAACTTCATCGATACATTCAGCCACTTGTTCAGGCGTTACGTCTAGATTACCGCCTAAGGCCATTAACACATCGGCAGAGCCAGAGCGGCTGCTAGCCGCACGATTGCCATGTTTAGCTACTTTGACACCTGCACCAGCGACCACAAAAGCGGCCGTTGTTGAAATGTTAAAAGTATGTTTGCCATCGCCACCTGTGCCACAAGTATCAACAAGCATGTCACCCATCGTGGCTACGGGAATTTCTACGGAGACGACATGACCGCGCATTGATTTGGCGCTGCCCCCAATTTCGTCGACGGTCTCCCCTTTCATGCGCAGGGCTGTGAGGTAACTCCCAATTTGGGCATCAGTCGCCTCTCCATTCATGATGCAATCCATCGCCGCTTCTGCTTGTGCAAATGTTAAATCACGGCCGTTTATTGCTTCGGCTATTGCTTCTTTAATCGCCATTCCTTCATTCTCCTCTTCCATTTTTTAATAGAACGCAGATTGCTCCCGTTGGCCTATAACCTGTGGTTATTTTGCGGATAAACCTGATTGACCTGATCTTCATCAAAAAATTAGGCAAATCAGGGCAATCAACGTCATCTGCGTTCTATTAACGAACTGAGATTAACTATTCGCTATCAGGCGACACACTTACTGTATTCAACTGCGTCTGGGTTCCATCACCGTTAACACCAATCAACGTCGCTTCAAAGAACAGCACATCGCGCCAATTGTCAACCGTCAGGCCCTCTCCACTGATTCTAAATTGGACGGTGGTTAAGCCATTGCC
>JBNKHS010000004.1:0-26303 GCA_050290485.1 Promineifilaceae bacterium (SeqCode)
TCATTCTCGTTTTTAAGGAGAACAATCGACTTTTGGGCAATGATACGGGCCAGTTGACGTTGCGCAGATGTATCGAAAACGGCCGTTGCTGCTTCCGCATCCACATATGGATTTTCAAATAAACCAAGCATAAACTTCATCTGTAAAACGCGGGCTACGCTGCGATCAACCAGCGTCTCATCCACTTGCCCGTTTTGCACAGCAGTCAGTAAAGGTGCACCATAACAATCGGTACTGGGCAATTCCACATCAATGCCCGCTTCCAAGGCAATCTGGGCAGACTCTGCTTTATTTCCGCTTATTAAATGGGTTTTCTCAATTTGGTCGATGGCAAAATAGTCGGAAACAACAATCCCATCAAAGCCCCACTCTTGTCGCAAAATACTGTCCAGTAACTCTTTGGATGCAGCACAGGGGACGCCATCCAAATCGTTATACGCATTCATAATCGATTGTAAGTTGGCTTCTTTTACGGCCGTTTCAAAAGGCAGCAAATACGTCTCACGCAACTCACGTGGGCCAATGTGCGGCGGGGCCCAATTCATCCCTCCCTCTGGCATACCATACCCCACAAAATGTTTAGCCGTGGCCACAATACCCTCTTGCCAACTGTCACCCTGCAAGCCACGCACAAAAGAAACCCCCATCTGCGACACCAAATAAGGATCTTCACCAAAAGTTTCCTCAACCCGTCCCCAGCGTGGATCCCGCGTCACATCCAGCACAGGCGATAATCCTTGGTGCGCACCTGCCGCCCGCATCTGCTCACGGACAACGGCAGCCATCGCTTGTGCTAATTCTGGCTCCCAACTACTTGCCAACCCAATAATCTGTGGAAAACAAGTGGCATTCCGTGCCATATAGCCACTGCAACACTCCTCATGCACCATCGCAGGAATTCCCAATCTGGTCTCTTCAACTAAATAACGCTGAATGGTATTGGCGACCCGTGCGCCTTCGCTAGGAGCTAAACTGCTGGCTCCGCCAACCCGTGTAATTTGTCCAATGCCATGACGCATCAGCTTAGCCCCTTTTTCAGGATCAAACTTCATCGCTGACAACATTTCATATACCCACGCACTGCCCAATTGAGCAACTTTCTCTTCCAACGTCATTCGTGCCAATAAATCCTGAACACGCGCGGCAATCGGTTGTGAAGCATCACGATAAAGTTCATTTGTTTTCACTGCATCTTGCATGATAATTTCTCCGTATTTTTCTGTTTTCGTGTGGGAGCAATGCCTTACTCGGCACTTCGTGGGTGTTTATCCTTCTAATTGCGGTGTACCGTCCGGTGCATAAATTTGAAACTGGCCACTGGTTTGCAGCAATGCAAGCATATACAACAGGCCATCATAATAACGCCATTGCCCTGATGGAATATCTAAATCCCAAAGCGCTTGCACAAATTCAGCCCGTTGTGGGTGGTCTGGCGCAGCTAAAGAAACCACAGCATTCATTGCAATCAGCCCAGGAGAGCGGTCTGTCGCTAAAGGCTCGCCCTCAAGCGTGTATTGATTGACGTAGCTGTCAAGCCCTTGCTCAGCAAAAAAATCTAGCCATCGGTTGCTTTGCGCAACAGCCCATTCATCTTCACCAAACCAAACGTAATCTACCGCTATATTCATCCCTGTGCGCCACGCATCAAAGCGGAAATCCTCGTGGGAGCCACCACCGCCAAAATGACGCGGTGTGCCGTCAAATTCAGCATAGTCGGGGAAGAGACCTGTTTCAGGATGAACGGCCGTTTTCCAGAATGCTCTACTCTTTACGGCCGCATCCGCCCAAGCTTCATTATCCGCATCTGCCCACTCTGCCCATAATTGATAATAATGCGGCACATGGTACGAAGGATCCGTAAATTCGCTCACGCGTCCACGTGTCGGGACAAACACAATTTGGTTTGTTTCTTCATCGAACAGATTTGTCGCCAGACTGCTGTCTTCTTCTTCCTTATGGCGCATCGTGTGCAAAATCTCATTGGCCTGGGCACTGTAGTTAAAAATCCCTTCGCCATCTCCCCAGCGATGGGATGCAAAAAGCAAAGCCATCACCATCCAAGCTTCCCCGTCACTCGCCGGATTCGCGTCTAGGGCTCGACCATCTTCGAGGTTATGCCATGAAAAATACCCCGCATAAGGTCCATCTTCATGGTACATATAAGTTTTAGCCCACTGCCAAATACGATCAAACTCCTCTTGTTTGTCCATCTGCACGGCAATCATCATCCCATAAGACATACCTTCACTGCGAATGTCCCCGTTACCAATATCTTTGATATAAGCCATATCGTCGCCTACTGGATAGTACACAGCTTGTGAGTCTGGATTGCCATAAAAAAGCTGTTCCCAAGCAGCATCAATTTTCGCCTGGACCTCCTCGTCAGACTTGTCTAAAAGCTCCCCAAACAGATTTGGATAGGGTGCGTCGGTAGCCACAATAGGTACAGCTGATTCAGGGGTTTGTTGACATGCTGCCAAAGCAATCACCAACAAAGTAACAACGAAAGAACAGGCATATTTGCTGGCTAATTGCATCATTACCCCTTTAATTCGCCACCCGTCAAGCCAGTTACAATATACCGTTCAGCCAACAAATAAAAGATCACAGCCGGAATGATAAGCAATGTGACATAAGCCATCACTTTTGCCCACTCTGTGCCATATTGCCCCTGAAATTGCATCAGCCCCAAGGGCAACGGCCATTTTTGTGAATCACCCAAAACCACCAAGGACAAAAAATAATCATTCCAAGCAGTGACCACAGTTAGCGTCGCAATGGCCGCAATAGCTGGCCTCGCTAAGGGGAACAAAATATGCCGAAAGAAACCAACAGTCGTGCAGCCATCAATATAAGCAGCATCTTCCAACTCGATAGGAATTGCCCGAAAAAAGCCAATTAAAATAACCGTGCTGCCTGGTAAAGCAAAAGTCACTAACGGTAAAATAACGCCCCAAAAACTGTTGATCAAGTTCAGGTTGCGAATTTGTAAAAACACGGGCAAGATGGCGACAACCAGAGGAAACAGTAGACCGATTGAAAGGATGTTAAAGAATATTGAACGCCCTTTGAAATTCACACGAGCAAAAACAAAAGAGAGCGGGCTGGCAATTACAACAACCAATATTGTTGTTGTAACCGTAATGATCAAGCTATTTTTAACAGAACGCCAAAAATTGCTGCTTTGTAAAATATCTGTGTAGTTCTCCCACTGGATGCCACTTTTGGGGAAGCCTACAGGTGTTGTTAAGAATTCACCAGTCGTACGAATACTGCCCAATATAACCGTAATAACAGGGCTAAACATGAGTAACGCCGTCATGATGACAAAGACATACATCAAAAAACGGCTGAGGGATGGTTTGTGTGTACGGGTCATGTTTGCTCCTTAATCTGTCATTGTGCGATTCAGAACAGTACGTTGATAGCCAATAGAAAACAGCAATGTCATCGCAAATAAGATAACCGCCAAGGCGCTGCCAAAGCCTAACTGCATCCGTTGAATCCCAAATTTATAGAGATAGGTCACAATGAGTTCACTTTTATAGGCTGGTCCACCTTCAGTTAATATCCATACCACAATAAACTGCTGGAATGAGCCTAAAATGGACAGAAACACAGTCAGGGAAATCGTATCGCGCATCATGGGCAACGTGATATAACGTAACACCTGGATTTCATTGGCTCCAAAAACCCGCGCAGAATCTTCTACTTCTGTAGAAATATTTTGCAACCCAGCCATGTAAAGCAGCATGTGGAAGCCAAAAAATTTCCAGGTTAGTACAAAGAAGATGGCAATCAACACCGTATCCAGGTCTGCTAACCACGCTCTACTCACAAATTCCGAATTGATCGCGCTTAAAACAACATTTAACAGTCCGCCCCTGGGGTTATAGACATAGAGCCAAATGTAGGCCGCCACAATCTCGGAAAAGACGTAAGGCAAAAAAAACACTGTCCGAAAGAATCGTTGAAAACGCAACCGTCCACGTACCAGAATAAGCGCCAAAGTCATGGCTAACGGCAGTTGAATAAGCAATGACATGACCATGATAATAAATGAATGCCAAATTGCCCCACGAAATATCTCTTGAGAAAATGCGCGTTGATAATTGTCCAGGCCAACAAAATTATCCAACGGACCTAATCCGTTCCAATCGTAGACACTATAGTAGGCTGCCTGAATGATGGGCATAATGAGAAAGACGAATAGCATAATAAAACCGGGGAGTAAGAACAAGATGATTAAGAGTGCCTTATTCCATTGTGCACGCCTTTTATCTGCACTGGCAATTTGTTTATGTTGTGGTCGTGGCAATATTCTGGTTTCAGCCATAAGAATCCTCGATCCAACCTCTAAAGTTCATTAAATGTCGCTTGTTTTGTCGAAATCTTTTTGTGCATACGCTACAGCGTATTGTGAATAGAGTGGGAGCTGATCTTCCCACTCTATTCATCGATCAATTAAGCATTATTGGTCCAATTCTATCGCTGCAGCATCTTCAACTTGTTGCGCAAGTTCTTCGGGGGTGACAACTCCAGCAAAGAGCTGTTCAACAGCATCGTTGACGGCTCCACCAACAGAGGGTGGCAGGAATTGATCATAGTATAGTTGGAAATAAGCCGCACCGTTACGCGCTTCCAATATTTGACTTTGGATGGGATCGGTGATGGCACTTTGCGCACCAGCGGCTGTTGGCGGACCAAAGCCAACCTCTTCTAAGGCTTGAATTTGATTTTCAGCCTGGGTCAGGTAGCGTAAGAATTCAATCGCTTCTTCGGGAGCATCTTTACCTACGGCCGTTCCGTCACCACCACCGAGCACATCACTGGCATTGCCAGCGCCACCTTCGACCATGGGGAATGGGAACCAACCAAGGTTCTGCACACCTTCACCACTTTCGCTGCTGTCGCGCTGTACATTTTGGTGCCATTGCCCCATCAGCTCCATGGCAGCTTCACCATTACCAAATGTTGCTGCAGAATCGTTGTAGCTAAATCCGAGATAGCCTTCGGGGAAAGGTTCCAGAGCAATCAGATCTTGTAAATCCTCGCCCGCTTTAACAAACGCAGGATCAGTGAATGCACCATCACGGCTAAACGCTTTGAGGAATGCATCTTCGCCACCGTTGCGAATGGCCAGGTAAACCCACCAGAAATGGCCGGGCCACTTGTCGCCTTCACCTACGGTGATCGGGGTAATGCCAGCATCTTTCAATACTTGGACGGTGTCTAAAAATTCTGTCCAGGTTTGGGGAGGGCTTTCTGGATCGAGTCCAGCTTGTGCAAAGAGGTCTTTGTTGTAATACATGCCGACAGCGCCCCATTCCCAAGGCACACCATAATATTCACCATTACGGCCGAATAATTCTTGGGCAGCGGTCGCGGCGATGGAGTCTTGCCATTCACCTTTGAAAACAGGGCTGATATCTTTCAATAAACCAGCCTCTGCATATTCCCAAAGCACACCGCCACCCCAACTCTGGAAGAGATCCGGGGGCTCGCCAGATTGCATGACCGTGGTCAGGCGGGCTTTGAATGCTTCATTCTCAAGGACAGTGATGTTGATTTGAACACAAGGATTTTCAGCCATGAACTCATCGGCTTTAGATTGCCAATAAGCCTGTTCGGCTTCGGCCGTTGAAATATGCCACCATTCTATTTCAACCTCATCCCCACAGTCAGAAGCTGGTTCTTCAGCTACTGGTTCTGTTTCAACAGATTCTTCTTGAGCGGGTGCATCCGCAACAGCATTTTCTTCAGAAACGGCCGTATCTGCTGTATCTCCCCCACCCCCACAAGCAACCAACAACCCCATGCTCAATACAAAAAACAAAATCAATAAAGCTTTCAACCTTTTATGCATGATAAATCTCCTCTTTCAATAACTGGTGGATTGCTGTGAAAGCGCAGAACAGTTTTACAGAGCACCTTCACACCTAAAAAATAAATGTAATCATCAGGTTTCAGGATTTAGGTGAGCTTCAACCTCCTTTGCAAAGTTGCCTTGAACATATTGCAACAAAAAGAACGATCTGATCGAGATATTGTGTTTTGTAAATTTATGAAAAAAAATGTTAACGTTTTCATTTATTGTACAAGTAGCATCTGATTTGTCAAGAAAAACGACATTTGATTTTGAATTACCACTGTATTTGCAAAACGCGGGAGATTAGACGTTGATTTGCGTTGATGCAAGGGGAAAGAAAAACGCTTGTTAAACAAACTTCAACAAACGTTTTTACTTTTGTTTTCTCTTTTCTTTTAACGAGATTTTTTCTAGGGGTTTAGTTGTTGTGTTGTGGCGCGCACAATGAGTTTAGTTGGTAGTTCCACTTTTTGCGGAAGCAAATCCGGTTGAGCAATATAATCTAACAGCATACGCGTGGCAAACCGCCCCATTTCAACCATTGGTTGATGTACAGTTGTCAAAGGTGGACGCAGATAGCCAGCTTGGGGAATATCATCAAAGCCAACGACAGATAGATCATCAGGAACTTTTAAGCCCCGCTCTCTGGCTGCATCTAAACATCCCAGCGCCATCAGATCACTCAAGGCAAAAACGGCCGTAGGTCGTGGTGTTACATGATCCAGTAGATGGCTCATTGCTTGGAACCCTCCCAACTGCATAAAATCGCCATCTACAATCAAAGACGGATCTACCTCAATACCGTATTCAGTTAAAGCTTGCCTGTAACCCAGTAAACGCTCCTGCGTACTGTGTGACTCACTTGTACCAGAGATACAAGCAATGCGACGGTGACCCAATTGCAACAGATGCTCCACTGCTTTATAGGCTCCTTTGACATTGTTACAAATAATCGACGCATCACGCTCATCTTCGCCACGATGATCAACCAAAACATAAGGAAGACCACTTTTACGTAAATGAGTTAAATAACGATCAGGACTTTGGGGCAAGACGATCAGCAATCCATCACAAGCACCTTTCACCATGAAATTGACAAAATCAACTTCCTTAGAAATTTGACGATGGGTTGTATAAAGCATCATATTGTAATTTGCTTCATTACAAGCTTCATCAATTCCGCTGGTCACCTCACCTGTATACGGGTTCCCTAAGCCATGCACAAGCAAGCCGATCACTTTCGATCTACCGCCAGCCAAGGTTCGTGCTTGCACATTGACCTGGTAACCTAGTTTATCCATCGCAGCTAAAACACGCTCCCTCGTGGCCGGGCGCACATTGTTGCGATCATTAATCACACGGGAAACAGTTGCATGGGACACTTGTGCTTCTTTAGCCACATCAATGATGGTTACATCTTTGATTTCTTTCTTTTTTCTGCCCATGACACCTCAATAAACAAATGTTTACGTTTTCATTATTCTACCACGATAAGCAAGCTTTTTCCTGCAAAACAAAATATCTATTGATCTCAAACTAGCTTGTCTGACTTTCTATCAGCAACAGATTCTTGAATCAACCCTACCCTTCACATAGCGATCATCAATTTCCTTTCCATAATTTCTCATCCTTATGTATAATCTTTTGTAATGCTCTCTTTATTGAAAACATAATGACTCACCTGCACAACATAAAAAACATAATTCACAGAAACTTTCAAAATACAGCGAAACAAACTTGCTAATTATTGATATAAGCACACTTTTACTTGTAAATTATACAACTTCAAAAATCCTACGAATCTATAAATATTGACCATATCTTTGCCTGATGATGAAAAACCAAGCTATATTGATACAAAAGAATCTCTCAGTAACTGATGAGATATGCTAAAATCTCAATACCTTTCTTTGTTTGGTCGCAAAAAGACGGAGTAAACAGCAGATGAAAAAGATACTCATTGTAGAAGATGTTGAATTTAATGTCGATCTGTTAGTGCAATTACTTGAAGATGATTATGAACTGATAACGGCCGAAGACGGACAAAAGGGCGTTCAGATGACCTTAAACGAGTCTCCTGACCTTGTTCTGATGGATATGTCTTTGCCCGTTATGGATGGTTGGGAAGCGACAAGACAAATTAAAGCGAATGAGGCATCAAAACATATTCCTGTCATTGGCTTATCGGCACATGCGATGAGCGGGGATCATGAACGCGCTTATGAAGCAGGCTGTGATGCTTATTTAACCAAACCACTTGATGATGAATTGTTGTTTGAAAAGTTATCTGAACTATTAGGCACATGATTATCTCTGGCTACACAATTCATGAGAAAATCTTTGAGAGTGAACGCTCACTTGTTTACCGTGGTGTAAAAAATGATGACAGCACGCCTATCATTTTGAAGGTTTTACGCAAAGAACAAGTTACACCCGAAAGAATCGGCCGTTTTCATCGTGAATTTAACATCATGCAACGTCTTAAAGGAGATGATTGCATTCGAGCTTATGATCTCATCGAGTTTGAAAACTCGTTGGCAATTGTGTTAGAAGATTTCGGAGGCCAGTCCATAGCGGCAACCTTGCAACAAAAGCCAATGCCTTTGCCACAGTTTTTTCCGCTTGCCATTAAAATCACACAACAATTAGGCGACATCCATAACGAAAACTTAATTCATAAAGATATCAATCCAGGCAATATCGTTTGGAACCAAGAAAGCAACGCAGTCAAGATCATTGACTTTGGCTTAGCCACTTCCCTATCGCGTGAAAATCCACAAGTTCGAAATCCCAATGTCTTAGAAGGTACCTTGGCTTATATCTCTCCTGAACAAAGTGGACGCATGAATCGTGCCGTCGATTATCGTTCTGACTTTTACTCATTGGGAGTAACATTTTATGAGCTGCTGACAGGCATGTTACCTTTCACCACCAAAGATCCGATGGAACTCGTGCATGCTCATATTGCCAAACAACCTGTTTCACCAACTGAACACAGCAAAAACATTCCCATAGTCATCAGCAAAATAATCACACGCCTCCTCAACAAAAATGCGGAAGAACGTTATCAATCTGCGTTTGGCTTGCGCCGTGATTTGGAACAATGCTGGGAGCAATGGCAAGATACGCAAACGATTGCGCCATTTCCACTTGGTGAGCATGATGTGTATGCCCGCTTTCAGATGCCACAAAAGTTATACGGCCGTTTCCAAGATCGTCAGCTCATTCTGGATACCTTCAACCGTATTGCCAATGACAAAGATGGCCAGATTGAACTCATCCTTGTCACTGGTCAAGCAGGGATTGGCAAATCTTCGCTGATTCAAGAACTATACAAACCCGTCACCACACGACACGGCAACTTCATTCAAGGCAAATATGATCAACTGCAAAACACACCCTATGCCCCCCTCATTGCTGCCTTCGAAAACTTAATCCACCAGATATTAGCGGGTACGGAAGCCGAAATTGCGCAATGGAAAAACAAATTGTGTACGTCGTTGGGTAATAATGGCCAGCTCATCATTGATGTCATTCCCGCTTTACAATTTGTTATTGGCCCGCAACCTCCCCTACCCGAACTATCACCTGCAGAAGCAGAAAATCGTTTCAAACTCACATTCTTAGCCTTCATTGCCTCTTTTGCCCAAATCGACCATCCGCTCGTCCTCTTTTTGGACGACTGGCAATGGATGGACGCTGCATCACGACAGTTGTTGGAATCCCTCTTCACCAGTGGTGATACACACCATTTATTACTGATTGGAGCCTACCGTGATGATGAAATGCCGCCAGAACATCCAGTCTGGAGTATGTTAGCACAGGCAGAAAACAGCAACTTGCCACGGCAAACCATTGTTTTGCAACCGTTAGCTGCTGATGCTGTTAACCAATTTGTCGCTGACACGTTGCACATCTCCCCTACCCAAACAAAACAATTATCAGAAATTATCTATAACAAAACGGGGGGCAATCCTTTTTTTGTTGGCGAATTTTTAAAACGCCTCTATGCGGATGAGCTGATCACTTTTAATTACGAATATGGGCAATGGCAATGGGAAATATCCCAAGTTGCAGCGCAAGAGATGACGGACAATGTTGTTTCTTTGATGATGGCCAACATTCAACAATTGGATGCCAATGCGCAGCAAGTATTGATGTTAGCCGCTTGTATTGGAAGTCATTTCGATTTGGAACAGTTGGCCATTGCTTTTGAGCGCCCTTTACCGGAAACGGCCGTTTCCCTGTGGGAGGCCCTGGTTGCTGGACTCGTCATTCCATTGGATGAAGATTATAACCTAGCAACAATCGATGTATATGGGTATCGCATCAACACCCATTATCGTTTTAGCCATGATCGGATTCAACAAGCCGCTTACGCCCTCATTCCCGACGAAGAGAAAAATGTAATTCATTGGCAGTTAGGGCAACACTTGCAAGCCAACTTTACCAGTGAAGAATTGGAAGCAAGGTTATTCACCATTGTCAATCATCTCAATTTAGGGCAAGACCAACTCAGCAATGAAGGAGAACGGTTCAATCTCATTCAATTGAATTTGGCTGCGGGGCATAAAGCAGCCGCTTCTGCCGCCTACCATCCGGCGTTTGCTTATTATGAAACTGGCATTGAACTCATAACGGACAACGAAAACTTTTGGCAAGCTTCTTATCCGCTTGCCCTTGCCCTTTTCTCCTCAGCAACCACAGCCGCCTATATCAGCACCCATTACAACAAGATGGAACAGTATGGGCAAGTCGTTATTAACAAGAGCACAAATTTGCTCGACACCATCCCCATCTATAAAACTTACATCGATGCCTACACTGTACAAAACCGGATGCAGGAAGCGATTGAGATTACGCTCCCCATCCTACAAAAATTGGGCATTAACCTACCCCCAAAACCGAATACAGCCCATTTAGGAACGGCCGTTTTACAAGTTAAGCTGGCCCTTAGGGGCAAAACAATCGAAAGCTTGCGCGATCTTCCTTTAATGACAGATCCTCAAGTTACGGCCGCCATCGAGTTAATGTCCCGCGTGGGCGTCCCTGCCTACTTTGTCAATACCCAACTTTTTGCCCTCATCGTTCTCAAAAGCGTGCAGCTATACATCAAACATGGTAACCACCCACACGCCTGTCGCGTCTATGTTTCCTATGGCATTCTCCTATGTGGTCCCCTCAACGATATTGAATCGGGATACAAATTTGGGCAGCTTGGGTTTGAACTTGTTGAAAAACTAAATGCAAAAGATGTTAAAGCATCCACATGGCATCTGATGAACAATCATGTCCGCTTCTGGAAAGATAATCTCAATGAATGTCTGCCGCAACTTGTCGAAGCTTATCATACCGGTCTTGAAACAGGCGACTTGCAGTTTGCTCTTTTTGCCATTTACGCCTACTGTGGTGACTCCATTTTATGTGGTCGCGATTTAAACCAGCTATTAATTGAAATGGAAACGTACAGTAAAGTAATGGTGCAATATAACGAAACAAAGATTCATTACATCCACTGTATGTTCCAGCAAGCTGTAGAAAATTTAATCGGAAATACAACCTCACCTTTTGCATTACAAGGTAGTTATTACGACGAAACAATTACTGTACCAAAGTATCTTGAGCTCAACGATGGAACAGCACTAGGTGCCTATTACATTCAAAGGGGACATCTATGCTTTTTATTTGGTGAGCCTGAGCTTGCACTTGAAGCGTTAACCACGGCAAATGCATTTCTGGATAATCTGGTTGGTTCTAATTTAGTGCCCATTCACCATTTGTATGAAAGTTTGGCACGCACCCAGCTCGCTTCGCATAACGAAGCGAGCAAGCAAAACCATATAAAAAAAACCAAACAGCACCTGAACACCTTTAAAAAGTGGCAAACTCATGCCCCAGAAAATTATGCCCACAAATATTGGCTTATCGCCGCTGAATTAGCACGCATCAATGAAGATTGGGGAACGGCTCGCGAACTCTACGATCGGGCTATTGATTTAGCTGAACAACATCGTTTTCCAAACGAGGTGGCTTTGGGCTATGAGTTAGCAGGTAAGTTTTACTTTAATCAGGATAACGGCCGTTTAGCACAACATTATCTCCAACAAGCCCGTCTCGCCTACATGCGTTGGGGCGCCCAAGCCAAAGTGCAACAACTCGAAGCCGACTACCCCCAACTCACAATCTCAGCAGCTGACACAAACACAGTTTCCATTTCCTTATCAACCGCCTCCCCCATTACCTCGACGGGTATTCATTCTACAAGCGAGCTAGACATCACATCTGCCATCAAAGCATCACAAGCCTTGTCCGAAGAAATCGTTTTAGACAAGTTACTCGACCGTTTAATGGCCGTTTTGATTGAAAATGCAGGTGCACAAACAGGATTTTTATTGTTACAAGAAGCCGATGATTGGCACATTAAATCCTTTTGGGGAGATGGCGCAACTGATAAAACCGCATTACCTTTCAGCATCATCAATTATGTGGCCCGCACACAACAAGCCGTTGTCTTAGATGATGCCGTCAATGATGGCACATTTGCCCAAGATGCAATCATTCAAACACGGCAGCCACAATCAATCTTATGCTTGCCCTTGACCAACCAAGCCCAACTGTCCGGTATTCTCTATTTAGAAAATGATTTAGCAACTGGTGTTTTTACGGATGACCGCTTGACGCTCTTAAATCTACTTGCCTCACAAGCGGCCATCTCCATTGAAAATGCCCAACTTTACGGCCGTCTTGAAGAGTACAGCCATACCCTAGAGCAAAAAGTAGAACAACGCACCACCGAGTTAGCGCAAGCCATCCAAGAAGCAGATACAGCCCGCGCCACCGCTGAAGCAGCAAGTGCCAATAAAAGCGCTTTCCTCGCTAACATGAGCCACGAACTGCGCACACCGCTCAATGCCATCATTGGCTTCACGCGTATTGTCAAACGACGTAGCAAAGATATCCTCCCTGAAAAACAACGAGACAATCTAGACAAAGTCTTACAAAGTTCAGATCATTTGCTCAATCTGATCAACACCATTTTAGATATTGCCAAAATTGAAGCGGGACGCATGGATGTACAACCGCAACAATTTTCAGTTTATCCGCTCGTAGATGCTTGCATTGCCACCACTCAGCCGTTATTAAAGCCGAATGTTGTCCTGAACAAACAAATGGCACCGGACCTGCCCCCAATGGTCAATGACCAAGCTCGTATCAGACAAATTTTGATCAATCTTCTCAGCAATGCGGCTAAATTTACAACAAACGGCCGTATTACCCTTGCCGTTCATCAAGAAGATGATGACTTTATTTTTGCCGTCATCGATACCGGTATTGGCATCCCCGAAGAGGCATTACCCCGCGTTTTTGAAGAGTTCCAACAAGCAGATAAAGCAACAAGGCAAACCTATGGCGGTACCGGATTAGGATTGCCCATTTCCCGTACATTAGCCCGTTTACTGCACGGAGATTTAACAGCAACGAGTCAAGTAGGAAAAGGCTCGGTATTTGCTCTAAAGGTGCCTATTGTCTATGCCGAATAAAGGATCTGTCGATCATCTCCTAAAAAATGCACGCCACGCCCAAGAGAAACAAGAATTCACAACGGCCGTTTCTATCTACACTGATCTCTTGTCACGATCTGATCTTTCCCCTACCCTAACCTACCTCATTCATACCGAACGTGCAGAATGTTATGCGTATCTTGGGAATCATCAGGAAGAAGAAAAAGATTTACAAGCAATCATTCAATATGCGCAAACACAAGAAGATATCTCCCTGCATCTGCAAACATTACAACGACTTGTCATCCTCTGCCAACAATCAAATGCCTTAACAACAGGGTTAGACTATGCAAAAACGGCCGTATCACTCGCCAGCCAAACTACTCAACCAGACTTGCACGCGCAAAGCCTCGTCAATTTAGCGCACATCTATGAGCAACAAGAAAATTTTGCCCAAGCAAAAGCAACAATTGAAGATGCTTTAGCTATTCTCCCCGAAAATGATCAGCTATTTACCAAAGCCAATGCCCTTATTTACCTTAGCACACTTGCCTTACGCACAGGTCAAGTTGAGGAGGCAGAAACTTATGGTCAAGATGCTTTAACCATTTGGCAATCCTTAGATGATCAACAGGGGGAGGCGGCAACTTATACCTTACTCGCTTCCGGTAACCCAGATCCCGCACTTAAACGCACCTATTTTGAGAAAGCAAACCATATCTATCAGACAATTGGCGATCACACGCAAGCAGCGATCACGCAAAATAATCTAGGTCTTGTTTATCGTGGGCTAGGCTTATACACACGGGCACAATCTTACATTACCGAGGCCATCGACTTTGCTCGTCAAGCAAATACCACCACACACTTGATCACTTTTCTCCATAACATGGGTAAGCTCCTGTTAGATGAGCAAAAGTTTGCCCAGGCAGAAGCTGTTTTTAGCGAAGCACGCACGCTAGCTCAAGAAACGGGGAACCAAGCCGAGATTGCTTTGTGCACTTTAGGCTTAGGATGTGCAGCCATGGGGTTAGATGATTTGAGTGAAGCGGAACTGTTGTTGGAAACGGCCGTAACCGAATTTGACTCTCTCAACATGCAGCCAGAAAAAGCAATGGCGCTTGCATGGCAAGGGCATTTGGCAACCCGGCAAGGAAAAAAACAAAAAGCCAAACAATATACCTCTCGGGCCAGCCAAATCTTACCCACGTTAGCAAACTTGAACCTAGAATATCATCCTCAAATTATTTGGTGGCACCATTACCAAGCGCATCAAAAAGAGGAAGCAGCGTGGGAAATCCTCAACACAGCATATCGTACAATGCTCGAAAACATTGCTCCCCTTTCTGATGCAGGCTTGCGTCGCAACTATCTAAACAAAATCGATATCAATCAAAAAATCTTATGGGCATGGTGGGAAAACAATCCAAAAGAAATGCATGACCACCCGCTGCCCCCGCTACCAACCCATGCAAAAAACCAACTACAACGTCTGCTCGACATTGGGATTCGCCTTGCGCAACACCACAGTAATGAACAACTCCCTTACTTAATCTTTGAGGAGTTTATTGAATTGTGTGGTGCGCAGCGTGCCTTGCTCTTGATTTTCGACAACAGTACCAATACGCAAAAAATTCGCGTTAGCCGTGGTTTCACCCATGATAAACATGATCCAACCGACATTGCATTTGCACAACCTTTAATCGATCAGGTAGCGCAGACGCAACAAGCTACAACTAAATCTATTTCCTATAGTGAGCAACGCACCAAAATAACATTATCCACCATCACACTCCCCTTGCAAACACCAAATCAACCATTAGGTATCCTCTATGGAGATATGAATGAGATTTACGGCCGTTTCCAGCAATCAGATCTCAATCAGCTAACCATTTTTGCCAATCAAGCAGCGGCAGCCCTCGAAAACGCCAACATGGCCGCTATTCTCGAAGCACAAGTAGCACAACGAACCAATCAACTGGAAGCAACCAATGATCGCCTACAACGCCGTACCAACGAACTCACGATCATCAACAAAATCGGGAATATCCTCGCCCAACAATATGATCAAGAGACTTTAATCAATCGCATCGGCAAAGAACTCATCGAAATCTTTAATGCTGATACGGTTGAAATCACACGATACGATGCCGAAGCCCACTTACTGCATAGTCTTTTTTATGAAGATCATGGCCAACGGTACGATCTACCTCCCCTCAAAGACACAGAAGGGTTAACATCTATTGTCGTGCAATCAAAAGCACCCCTACTGCTGGGCACATCAGATATCCAGGCCGATCTCGGTGTGATCATCGTTCCCAGTGATGAAGGTGGCGAGGACAAAAACGAATCTTTTCTTTGTGTTCCCATTATGATTGGTGAAGAAATTAAGGGCACAATGAATGTGCAAAGCTATAAAAGACACGCTTTTCGTCAGCCTCATGTTCGCCTCTTAGCTACCATTGCTGCCAATTGTGGTGTAGCCCTGGAAAGTGCTCGGTTATTTGCCGAAACCAATCGCTTACTGAAGGAAACGCAAAAACGTGCCGCAGAACTTGTCACCGTCAATAAAGTTAGCCGCGCTATTTTGTCTGAGTTAGAGTTAAATGCGCTCATCAATCTTATCGGCACACAAATTCAAGCCATTTTCTCTGCAGATATCGTCTACGTCGCTTTATATGATGCCGATTCAAAAACGATTCATCTCCCCTACACTTATGGGCAAAATATGTACCGATCGCTTAAATTTGGTGAGGGCTTTACCAGCCGCATTATCGAATCAGGGTTACCGCTGTTACTCAACAAGGAATTAGATGCCTGGGGTGCAGAACTAAAAACAGAACGAATCGGTGTACGTGCACTTTCTTACCTAGGTGTTCCCATCACGATTGGCTCTGAGGTTGTCGGTGTCATTAGTGCTCAAAGCACCCAAATGGAAGGACGCTTTCAAGAAACTGATTTAAATTTACTGATGACAATTGCTGCGCACGTGGGCATTGCTTTAGAAAATGCACGTTTATTCAGACTAACGCAACAAGCGCTGGCAGAATCTGAAGCAGCCAGCCAAGCAAAGAGCACTTTTTTGGCGAACATGAGCCATGAACTGCGCACACCGCTTAATTCCATCATTGGCTTTACACGCTTAGTAAGGCGTAGTGGTGACGAACTGCTGCCACAAAAGCAGCTCGATAATTTAGATAAGGTTCTCATCAGTTCTGATCATTTATTGACACTCATTAACAATATTTTGGATATCGCCAAGATTGAAGCAGGTCGCATGGATGTTCGGCTGCACACATTTAACTTGGATCAGCTGATCCAAATCTGCATCACAACGATACGGCCGTTACTCAATACGGCCGTATCCATTGAAGCCAATATACCCGCAAATCTCCCCTTTATTCACTCCGACGAAGATAAAGTCAAACAAATTTTAATCAACCTGCTGAGCAACGCAGCCAAATTTACCCAGGAAGGCTCTATTCAAATCAATGTGTGGGTAGAAGAAAATAAATTTTTTGTCACCGTAACAGATACCGGCATTGGTATTTCGCAAACGCTTCTCAACAAAATTTTTGAAGAGTTTAGACAAGTCGATACCCAAATTCGTAATCAATTTGGTGGCTCAGGATTAGGCTTGCCCATTAGCAGAAGTCTGGCAGAATTATTAGGTGGCACATTAACGGCCGTAAGTGAAGAAGGCCAAGGTTCAGTTTTTACCCTAACCTTACCCACCCACACCGACAAACTAAGTGAGTTTTAGGAAAATCGCATGCAATTTTTCGACACGGCTCGCCCCAAAATTTTAATTGTTGATGATGAACCATTTAACGTTGATTATTTGGAGCAGGAGCTTGAAGATCTCGATTACGATACAGTATCTGCCAGTAATGGGCAAGAGGCTTTAGCTGTTGTTACCGCTGAGTCCCCCGATGTCATTCTATTGGATGTGAACATGCCCATTATGGATGGGTTTGAAACATTAAGCATCTTAAAATCAGATGCCCAAACCCGAGATATTCCTGTCATTATCATTTCTGCAGCCCATGATCTTGATAATGTTGTCAAAGGGATAGAAATGGGGGCAGAAGATTATTTGCCTAAACCATTCGATCCTGTTTTACTGCGTGCCCGCATTGCTGCCAGCTTGGACAAAAAACAATGGCATGATCTTGAGCGGATATATCGTGACCAAATTGAAGCAGAAAAAAAACGGGCCGATGAGTTATTACAAGTGATTCTGCCAGAACCCATTATCGATGAACTCAAAGCAACCAAGCAATTCAAACCACGCCACTTTGATAATGTTGCCATCATGTTCACCGATGTTGTGGGCTTCACGCCCTATTCTGAATCTCATTCGCCAACACGGGTTGTGGAAAACTTGCAACATATGATTGCTGCATACGAAAATGTAACGTTACGTCATAAAATGCAAAAGATTAAGACAAATGGGGATGCATTTATGGTGGTGGCTGGTTTATTTGAGCCTTTGGAAAATCCTGTGTTTAGTTGTGTACAGGCTGGGTGGGAGATGGTTGAGTTAGCCCAAGCCCTTCCGGATCCCTGGCAAGTACGCATTGGTGTGCATGTTGGACCGGTGATTGGGGCGATCCTTGGACATCGGCAATATTTGTTTGATGTTTGGGGAGATGCTGTTAATACGGCGCAACGTGTTGAAAGTCATGGTGCAATCAATGCAGTTACGCTTAGCAAAACCGCTTGGCAAGCAATAAAACATCTGTGTCAGGGAAGCTCTTTAGGCATAATTGATGTGAAGGGCAAAGGTGCCATGGAATTGTACAAGTCGATACCCAATAGCTAAAAAAGATCAATAACCCCTTATTTATATGGTGGCAAGAAATTTCCATTAATGATTATCCCCAATAACAGCCCAAAATTGAGAATGTCCTTTTTGTTGTAACGGCCAATATGCACTTGGTTGATGCTGACTAGCCCGCACCGCTTTTGCCCCATTTGGATGATACAAGCGATCAATACTATTTTTCTCCCGGTTGCCCTGCGCCCCTATTTCCACAAGGTCCTGAAGTTGTTGCTCCTGCTGCTGCCGAAGCTGCTTATTGATTTTTCGTTGTCGTCCAAATTGGGCTGGCTGATGTGGCCCTTCGTAATGGTTTGGTAATTGCCAGGCAAGGTAACGGCCGTTTTCCGCACCAAACTTGCCTTTAACATCTTTATATTCAAAAACAGCATGACCGCGCTGCCACGCCTCTTGCTTTAATCCTTCTGCGGAGAATCGTGCCCCAATGGCAAAATTTCGTTTTGTTTTGATTCTAGCAATACGGCCGTATCGCCGTTGTGTCCGTTCTGGAATATGCGTAAGCTGTCGTTGTACTTCACGGCTAATCGGATTTTCAGAATGACGCCCACTATGCCAAGCTGCATACAAATGTGCTTTAAATTCACTAATTCCTGCGGAGATTGTTTGGATCGGTAGCTGTACACGATTTCCTGTTAATTTGGGCACATCTAACGCCGCTGCTAATTTGGCCACCCCAACGAGCCATAATTGACCCTTTTCTTGATTCCAATGCCAGAAACGGCCGTTTCCCGCATGTAAGATTTGGCGTAGCCGTTTCCAACTAAACATCCGATATTCAGAATCTGTTTCCGTTAAGTGTGACTTGAGCAGTGTCACATTCAGGGCCCCACGCCCTTGCTCATCAAAATAACGGCACGTCAACCAGACACGATAACAAGGTGCATCATTTTGCTGCAAAGCAGCAATCCCCAGTGATGGGTGATGAGTAACGAAGTCTTTTTTGGCATGATGCGTGATACGCGATGCCTGATCATCTTCTTTTACGCAATACGCAATACGCAATGCGTCTTTATTTTTTGTAAGAGAGGCTTTTTCTTTTCTAGTCTGGGCATAACGCAGCGCTTGCGTAACGGCCGTACTTTCCCACCCCAAATGTGTTGGTAGATCGACTGCAGAAACGGCCGTTTCTGGTGCATGAGCCGTTTCCCACGGAGGAGAATCATTCTTTTGTTTTGCCGCTTCTGTGCGTAACTGGTGCAACTTTTCTTGTGCGGCCAGCAACTGTGACGATGCCATAACCAACTTTTAGAACAACAACAAACATGCTTAAAACGGCCGTGTTTCGTTGTCACAACCCATCCTAAAAAGTGGTAAAAAGCAAACCAAAATCCTCTCCAATTAAGGAGCAAATTGAATTTCAGAAAACCCAATTTGTGACCAAACAAATTACACAGAGCAACAAAAAATATCTGTGTAGCTAGTGGGATCAACAAACAAAAACCACAGGAAAGATGGGTAAACTCAATATTCAGTTATGGGCTAAAAATGGAAAAAACTCCCTAAAAAACGCGCGACATCATTTACAATTATACCAGTATGGGGTATAATTATGGTTGTGACGATGTGGGGCTTTTTCTATTTAAGCCTCAACAAATTGAGAAGCTAAGTGTTGCCGCACTTAGCTTCTTTTTTTCCTAATCTGTCCAACGTGCTAAATCTGCATCCACGTCCTCCAAACTCAATAAGCGAATCCCAACAGATTGCCACTTAGCGCGCCCTGGTCGATAGTTAGTTACCAATGCATTCGCTTCATTTTTGGTTTCATCGGTCCAACCACCAGCTGCAAAGCCCACATAATAAACAGACCAAGGTTCTTTATCAGGAACAATAGAAGATGTACGTCTTAATAACTCTTCTACAGGTTCACTGTCTAAAGGATCATCGTCCCAGTGGCAACTCCCTAAAACGAGCGTTCGCTCTTCAAAGCTAACGCCAACAATATCAACCGCATACGTACGTTTCCATTCGCTGCCAACTTCCTCAATCGGAACCGGCAGCTCATCATGTGCGCTCGCCAACAAAACCCACTCACGACACAACTCCTGCCAAGTGTTGTCTTCAATAAATTGAGGCAATCCTTGACTAATGGATTCCATCGTTTGATCCATTTTGCCCAGAGCCAGTTTTGACTGATATGCGGCTAAAAAGCGATAGAAAAAACGCAAAAAAGGATCGGTAATAAAATACCGACCCCGGCGCGAATCAGGAGAACGTTCCATGATGGGAACTTGCCTTTCGACAAATCCTGTATCGCGCAAAATGCTCAAATATTTAGAAGCTGGCCCACTTGATAAGCCAGATCGTTTACCAATATCACTTAAAGTATGTCCGCCATAAGCAATTGCCCGAATCACACCAACGTAATTATATGGATCTGTAATGAAATCTTGCAGTAAGGTGCGTGGTTCATCCAAAATCCAAGCATTAGATGGCTGTAATTGGGTGCGTAAATTTTCCATGACGGTGAGACTGGGGTTGAGTCGTTCCCAATAAGCGGGAATACCACCCCAGATTGCGTAAATCGCCACTCGTTCACGTGCACTGTAATCGGGGAAAAATTGTTGTGAGACACCAAAGGGCAAGGGGGGTAATTTGAGGTGTGCTTCAGAACGGCCGTATAACGGTGCCTTGTAAGATAGCAGCTCTCGCTGCATCAACCCCATCTGCGAACCAGACAAGATCAACAAAATATTGGACTTACTTAGCCATTGATCCCACGCTTTTTGCAATGTACCCACAATGGATAAGGAAACATCCATCAAATAAGTAACCTCATCAATAAACAGCGCAAATCGCTTTTCAGAAGCCAATATAGAAGCTTGATGTAAAGCCAACTCCCAAGACGAATAGGTAAAATCGTCAGGAATTGGCGCATCGGGGTCCGCAAAATCCATTAACGTCTGCGAAAATGATCGCAGCTGGTCTAATGCAGATGTTGCTGGAGCCATCCAATACAGCCCATTCTCTTCATGTTGAGTCATCCAATGGGTTAACAGGCGTGTTTTCCCCACCCGTCGCCGTCCATACAAAATAATCAACGAAGCCTTGTCAGCTTCCCAGACACGGTTTAATAATTTTAGTTCTTCATGTCGCCCAATAAATGATGATTCCATGCGGACCTCATTAGTGTGATCGTAATTAGCCTACTTTCAAGTATACTAATCGATCATTTCGTTATTGTCAACTAATTGGGCGATCATATGTTCTGTCTGTGGGAGTAAAATGAGGAAACAATGTGGCTGGCTCTATGAATTCGCGTAGTCTACTTTGGATCAGACAAACTGTAGTTGTTTTTCCCCTATGCAAATGTAAGCTTAAGTGATTTGGATAACAACAAAAGAGGGAAAACGCGTTTAGTATACTTGGAAGTAGTCTACTTCTGTTTATACTAATTGATATTTGCGACAACCAATCTTACTTTAAGAAACTTTATCGAGATAAAAGTATAGTTTGGAACGGCACACTGTTTGTTAAGATACGCAGCTTAATGGTGTGGATGTAACTTACCATAAAGCTGGAATAATCTACTCACGATTATACTAATCGATCATTTTGTTATTGTCAAGTCAAATGTTGTGGTACTACAACAATACTTCAGTCCTCCCTTTTTTTTGTCGTCTTCTCTTATACTTTATACTAGAGTCGCGATCATACTAATCAAATAAATGATCATTTAAATTTGAATCACATATTTCAAATTGTGTAATAACGAAGTAATCATCCGATGGAATGGTTAAAGAGGAGATTTTTCTAGATGGTTAACTTAATTCAAAGCAATCGTTGTATTAAATTAGCGTGGAATTGGTGGTTTGTTGCTCCTCCAGACTTTACTTCTTCTCAACGTCGTCGTGATGCTGTTGCCGCATTTACCTACCTTCCAAGTTGGATTACAAGTTGGATATACATTTTTCTATTTGGATATTGGGGCGTAGCACCATTGGTGGTTTTTAATGTTTTCAGTCTTGTTTTTGTGTGGAGTGGGCTAATTTTTTTTTGGCGCAATCGTCGAGAAAAAATTACTTATCTCCAATCTAACCTGATGTATTGGGTAGTCGTAATACAGGTCATTGCCCAAACAACATTGGTAATCTATTTTTTGGGGTGGGGTTTTGGATTTCAATACATTTTGATGATCGCAGCTGCAATTAATTTCACCGCTCCCCGAAAGGCTTGGATTAACTATTGCCTTCTTGCCTTGACTACAATCTTTTTTGTATGCATTTATTATTACACCAATTTTTTCCCTCCTATTTTTGTTGTACCCTTTTCACAACTTGCATTTATAAATATCATTCACATTGCAATTACCTTTTTGCTAATTTCAACAATAGTTGCTCATTATATTTCATTGTTCAAACGGGCAGAAGCTGCCTTAAAGGAAGAGCATGCAAAAAGTGAAGCTCTTCTGAATAATGTCTTACCTACAGCAATTGCGGCACGCTTGAAAACAGAGCAAGGAACTATCGCTGATGATTTTGCCAATGCTTCGATTCTCTTTGCTGATCTGGCAGGTTTTACACCGTTTTCTGCATCACTACCCCCATCAGAATTGGTGAATATGCTCGATGCCATCTTTTCTCGATTTGATGAACTAGTTGACCGATATGGATTAGAAAAGATTAAAACGATTGGCGATGAATATATGGTTGCTGCTGGTATCCCCACCCCACGAGAAGATCATGCTGAAGCGTTGGCAAACTTAGCCTTGGCGATGCGTGACTCCTTAGCAGACTTTAACCGACACCATAACACAACCCTCCAAATACGAATTGGTCTTAACTCAGGGCCGGTTATTGCTGGTGTAATTGGTAAACGCCGTTTTTTGTATGATTTATGGGGTGATAGCGTTAATACAGCTTCTCGGATGGAATCTCATGGGGTACCTGGAAAAATTCAAGTGACAGAAGCGACGCGCCAATTACTTGACACTAAGTTCTCCTTTAGTGATCGAGGCATTATTGAGGTCAAGGGAAAAGGACCTATGCAAACCTATTTCTTGAATGCAAATGGCGTCGTTGGTACTGAATAACAAAGATAACATGAGAAATAGATCCAATTAAGCTAATAGTGGTGTTAAAGACTACTCAAGCTAGTAATAAAGAAATACGTTTTTTCATAGTTAGCCTAGTAGGCAGAAGCGGCTTTAAGTTGTCGGTGGGGTGGCCTCCATTTTTTTAACAAGTTGATCGATTTTTTTGAACTGCCATGTCCAGCGGGCGTTGTAGAGAAATTGGCGCAGGTCGAAACGGTTATCATCTGGAGAGTAGGATTCTGCATGGTAGGAGGGTGTCAGGACTGTCATCTTGTGACGGTTGATGGCGTAGTAGTAAAAAAAACGTTTCACTTTGGTGGCCACTTCGGCGGGGGGGAGATGATTCCATTCAAAAACAAGCTTTTCAAACATGCTGAGAGGACCACAGTGCTCAATTTTGCGTAAACGGCCGAATTGACTCAATTCCTCATAAGTCATGCCCATATCTGCTTCATCTTGTTGCGTATAGCTTTTGGTAATGGGTTCTAACTCTGCAGTTGGCGGCGCTGTGACGACCTCGGCTAACGTTTTGTATCCTCTTTCTTTGGCTGCCCAGCGGAGGAAGCGTTTTAGATCAACTTTGCTGATGCTGCCGATGGGATTGATGTCGGCGCTGCTGCAATCATATTTGGTCATGTAGCCGCGTAACGCTTCATCGACATTGGATGTGCCGAGAACAAGCAGCCCCCCTTCTTTGCCACGTGCCCACGGTAAGAGTTGCGCCAGCAGGTAGGCAAGCACCATGCGCAAGCGTGCCTGAATATTTTGTAAGGCGAGATTTTCGGCATTGGAGCCGCCGTGAACTTTGAATTTTGGTTTCTTTTCAACAACACGGACAAATAAATTGGTGAGTGCTTCGATAACGGTATCGATGTTGAGATCGAGATGGTAAGCGCCGATTTCCTGGGCAAGGCTTTTGGCGCGGGTGCGTGTCTCTTTGGAGCTGTTTTCAGTGCCCATGTAGCAGGTGTGGAAAATATGTTGGGCAAGCTCTTGTGGATTAGTAGGTAGATAAGTTTCATCAGCAACGATGCGCTGCAAATCGGCGATGACGGTTTGGTTGTCTGCTTTGACTTCATTCACGAGCAGTTGGCACATGATGCCCACTTGCGCGGCAACAGAAGAACTATCCGCACCGCCAGAAAGAGGCAGGAAAAAACCGTTAGTGCCGCTGCGCCGTAGATAATCCCACAACCAGTTGGCAGGGCCGTATGCAATTTCCTCTTCAGGGAGATGGTAGCGGACGTCGATCGGTTTCGTAGGGGCAATCATCGTGTCGCGATGGGTGAGATCGAAGTTGGTTTGGATGCGCGGAACGGCCGTTGCTTTGCTGCCTTGGACTTGCCGACTGCCAATGGCACCTCGGTAGGCACGCACTGCTTCGAGGTCGATAGTGGCGGTAACAACTTCCACTTCTTTAGGTGAAAATTGAGATCCTTGGGCGACGATACGGCCGTTTACGGCAATCAATGCACAACCATCAAAATAAAGTCGCCCACCATCACATCCTTGCTGATTGGCGTACAGATAGACCCCCCCACCCTTCGCCGTTGCGCCTTGAATAAGATCGATGCGGCGATGTAGTTTGCGTAGTTCATGGTGTGATCCAGATCCATTGGCCAAAATTTCAACACCATCAAGACCAAGATAAGCATGGGGATTATCAACAGCAAATAGCTCTTCGCAGGTTTCGACAGCGAGGGTGGTGTCGCGCGTGGCAATGGCTGCCTCGCCGAAAGGAACTGTATCTTGGTTGGTGATCTCACGAATCATACGTGGTAGGGCATGCTGGTCGATGGTATGGGCATGTTGCCACGCGCCAAACCAGCGTGGTTCACGATAGTTGCCATCGTCGGCCAAAATCATTTTGGGGCGAATGAGCAAAATTTGACGATTAAGGATGAGAATGCGACTGTTGTAGCGCACATTTTTGTGCATGACGGGCATGCCGATGTCGCACAAGATGTCGTCTGTTAAATCGCTTTTCAAAATTTCAGCCAAACATTCCCAAGAGTGACGAATGGTGTCCCCTTCTAGAAAAGCATCTTGGCAGCCATAACCAGGGATTTCCAATTCGGGGCCAAGCCGATATTTAGCTCCTGCTTCTTTTGCGAGTTGAATTGATTCTTTGATACGTTCTAAATTGCCCTCGAAGTCGAGCGCCCATTGGTTTAAGTTGCATGTTGCAAGGGTTGTGAGTTGCATGATTATCCTCGGTCGATAAATTGTTAGTGTCAAAAATACACGAAATAAGTTTACAAAATTTCTGCAATGAAATCAACTATTATGGGAGGATGCTCAAACCATTTTAGGTAGAACGATTTGCCAGCAGTCGCCACAGGAAGATGGCGATGATGCACAGCATGATCAAAATGAAAACGGCGAGCACGGTTAGGATTTGTGCGATTTGTAGCAGTTGGGTTTGCTGGGCGTTGTTGGAGGAAACGGCCGTTTCCTCTGCCATAATCCCTTCAGATGCAGCATTATCATCGACGCCTGGCTCTGTGACTTGAGCAAATTCAGTTGATTGTGGTGTGGGCGTGTTGGGAACGGCCGTTGCCGTCGGCTGAATCACCACGTACATTGGCTCGCCGGGATCATCCTCACCTATACTGGCTGCTAGTGCGGCATGAAAGACCAATTGTGAGTTCCAGTAAATGGTGTGTTCATTTGTTGTCCATGCGGAATCTACATCGGTGTATCGTTTGCCAGCAAACTTTGAATAGAGCAGATCATTGCTGTAGGCGTTTGGACCACCAGCGAGGACACCTTTGGGAACGGCGGGTATCCCATCCAAACTCCAATGTTGCGAGAAGGGGTGCTGTAAACTATTCTCGCCATAGCCAGAAATATAGCTGAAGCTGAGTGGATTTGTACCCAATAAATAATCCAATGCATTGAGCCCAATGACTTCGCCAGATGTTGTCTCTTGCCCTAAAGCGTCGGCGCCTATGATCATCACAAATGGTGTTGACAAGGTCACATAATTACTGCCCCAATAAAAATCTTCATCAAGCATGGCCAGATTCCACCACGAATTCTGCCAGCGCTCTGCCA
>JBNKHS010000005.1:0-26300 GCA_050290485.1 Promineifilaceae bacterium (SeqCode)
ATACAATCGCTCCAAATCCGCCCCATACAAATCTGGCAGGGCAGCAATAAATTGCGTCAACCGCCTCACCGCTTCATCAAACTGTGGTAGTGACGGCCACTCACCGACCCCATGTGCCGCCCAACTAAAACTTTCAGACGCATAAGGCACGATGGCGCGCGGTGCCACCAAGAGCCAATCCTGCGGCAACGTCTGCTTAAAAATCCACATCACATCTTCATTGCCAAGATGTCCATGAATCATGACGACAGTGGGATAGGGGCCATCCGTTTCTGGCCGCAACACACGATGCACCAATCCTGTTTTTTGATATGCATAACCACTTTCAATAAGTTTTGGTGAATTTTTCATTTTCGTCTCTTTTCTGTCTGTTGAAAGCGCTGTCATAATAAAAGCCAAAATTGGTTTTTGTAGATTTTTCTCGCTCTCACACAACAATTCACAAAAATCTCAATTATGTCACAAAAAAGGGTGTGAATTGTCCAATTGGCAAAAAAAAGGAGGTGGAAAACAAACGGGCGTTTGTTTTACCACCTCTGGGGGGGGAGCCAATAAAAGTATATCACCCTTCAGTACTAGAGTCAACAAATTGGTGGGATCAATTTTCAAATTGGCGGAATCGATTTTTTTGATCTAGAAATACGGCCGTATTCCAAGTATACTTCCTGCGGAGATATATTATGAGATTAACTGCTATCCTAAAACTAAAATGCCCACATTGCTTAAATGGAAGCGTTTTCAGAAAACCTTTAAAGATGAATCCCGATTGCCCTCATTGTGGTGTCCATTTTGAGCGAGAAGAAGGATATTTTATGATGTCTGTTTTTGTAGGTTATGTGATGAGTTTCTTTATTGCCGTACCCGCTCTGATCATCATGTATTTAACCATGGAACCAACCATCTGGGAATATGTATTTGGCGCACTATTGGTGCTTTTAATTTTTTCCCCGCTTGTTTTCCATTACGCTCGTGTCGTGTGGATGCACATTGATGAGTTACTTGACCCGCGTCGTCCCGACGAATTAGAAAAAGCAGCTGCCAGAAAGAAAGCAGCTTAGCTCAATGTAGTGCGACGCATTTCGCAAATGCGTCGCACCTTATGATCAACGTTTAATTCCCCCAAACGCAGCAAACACACTATTCTTGTGTAAAATCTCCACGTTAAAGCCAACTTCCTGTAATAAATTGAGCTGCCACAAGACTGGGCGCGGCGAATCTTCTTGCTCAATGTAGGCAAAAACATGTTCCCGATATTCCTCATCTTTCAGCTCTGCAAGATAATCGCCATACCGTAACCACATCACGTTTTGTACGGCTTCAGTGGAATGGGTTACTAGATCAGAAATCCAAATAGAGCCGCCTGGTTTTAGGGCACGATGAAATTTAGCAAATACCGCGCGCCATTCTGCTTCTGCGCGTAAATGGTGCAAAACGGCCGCGGCCATAATCACATCAAATTTGGCTTCCCCTAATTCAATGTCACGGATGTCACCCTGAACGGCCGTAATCTCCCCCGTTGTCTGTGCCGAAATACGCTCCGTTGCTTTGTCCAACATCGGTTGGCTCAAATCAATGATTGTTGTGTTTAAGTGAGGTATCTTTTCGAGCAACTTAAGTGTGTAATTTCCAGCCCCACAGCCCACATCTAAAGAATGGGTTGCATGAGGATTGGTGCCTGCCGCAACGGCCGTAATTAAATCCAGCACCAGCGGTGCATCAATTGTGGCTGACTGTCCTGTCTGTAAATTGGCAAATCGTTCGACATCATTGTCAAAGCGCTCTCGAATTTGCGCTACAGTCGATTTATTCTCAAACGACGTTATATTCATGGATTAACCTTCCTTCGTCAAATCTCGCTAAATCTAGCATGCTTACATCAACCGTCTTGGCTGACCCTTCTAAGATAATTTCCGCCATCAACATGCCAGAGATAGGTCCATGCATAAATCCATGCCCAGAAAACCCAGCAACAACCCAAAAGCCGGAAACGGCCGTTTTGCCAAAAATCGGATGTGCATCTGGGGTCACCTCATACAACCCTGCCCAACCGCTTTGCCGTCCTGCTTTTTCTAAAATCGGCATACGCTCAATCGCTGACTCCAATGCTGTCCACTCCCACTCTTCATCCACTCGTTGGTCAAAGCCTGGTTGCTCGTTCACATTAGAGCGTCCGGTCAGAAGCCCTTCCCCCTCGGGATGAAAGTATAGGGATTGGGCAAAATCAATGACAAATGGAAAATCTTTTGGTAATTCAGGAATCGGTGTGGTCGTGATCATCTGACGACGAATAGGGGTTATGGGTAAATGAACACCGGCCATCTCGCCAATCAGCCCCGCCCATGGACCTGCGGCATTGATAACATGCTCGCATTGAATTGTGCCTTGATTGGTAGAAACGGCCGTTACCCGATCCCCATCTCGTTCAATCCCTGTCACCTCAACATCCGTCAGCGCCTTGACGCCCAATGCCCGTGCTTGCTGAATATACCCCATCACAATCCCATTGGGATCTGCCAAGCCATCTTTGTGATGAATCGTACCTGCGATCGCATCGGGGAAGTGCATTAAGGGAAGACGGGCACGCACCTCATCCCCGGTGAGCCACTCAGTCTGTACACCCAAACGATGCTGCAGAGCCACATTTCGCTTAAATGTTTCCACATCCTTCTCATTTGTCAGCACAAACAAATAACCTATCGGTCGGTAATCGACAGCTTGCCCCATCTCCTCTTCAAAATTAGCAATCATAGGCAAACTGGCTTGCGAAAGACGTACATTCACTTCTGTCCCGAATTGATAGCGCACACCACCCGCACAACGTCCCGTTGCCCCTAAACCAAAAAAGGACTCTTTTTCGAGCAAGACAATATTTTGGGCACCTGCTTTGGCTAAATGATAGGCTGTACTCGCTCCCATCACCCCACCACCAATGACAACAAATTCGGCCGTTTTTGGAAAATCTACCGCACTCATCAGTTCACTCCTTAAAATCAAGCACAGATAAATAAAAAAAATCTGTGCAATCTGCGAAATCTTTGATGAAAAACAAATCAACAAAAGGGAATTGTATATAATACCCACGCAAGTTACGAAATTGGTCAAGATAACAAGAAATGAGAATCAGAAAAAGAGTGGTGGAGATTCCATAAAATTGTGCTATCACAAGCAAAGAAACCATTAGACAAAATTACGTTTTACGCAATACGCATGACGTAAAAGGCAGGGTAACAATGAGTAATCTTGAATTGGCAACAATCGGTGGGGGATGTTTTTGGTGTGTAGAAGCAATCTATTTGGATGTAGAAGGAGTAGAAAAGGTTGTCTCGGGCTATGCGGGCGGCCATATCCCCAATCCAACGTATGAGCAAGTTTGTGCCAAAAATACAGGTCACGCCGAAGTTACACAAATCACCTACGATCCATCGATTATCAGCTATGAAGATATTTTAACTATCTTCTGGCGTATCCACGACCCGACAACTTTAAATCGACAAGGGAACGATGTTGGGCCTCAATACCGCTCCATCATCCTTGCTCACGATGAAAGCCAACGCCAAATTGCAGAAGCCTCCAAAGCAAACGCAGAAGCGGAAGGGCTGTATCCCAATCCTATCGTTACTGAAATCGTTTCTTTAGAAACCTTCTATCCTGCTGAGGATTATCATCAAAACTATTACAAACAAAACCGCTTCCAACCTTACTGTATGTTGGTTATCGACCCCAAGGTGCGGAAATTCCGCAAATCGTTTAAAGAAAACCTGAAGGCTTAATTTTGGAGCATGGCACAAAATGAAATGGAGCTAATAAATGGATAGTTGCAATTGTAAGATCCGTCGACAGCTTTAAGGATTAACAATATTGAGAGTTAAGCGTTGATATTGTTTATTTCAGAAGCCAATGGGGGAACAATGGCAACATCTGATAATCCACATACCCGTGAAAAAAGGAAGGTTTGGGCGGAACTCTTTTTTAGGATATTTTTACTGTTTATTTTTGCTATCTATCCTTTGCTAAGGTATTCAACCTGTGGCAATGATGTAGTGAAACCATATCATGATGTTTCACTGACGATGGATTGCACCATTCTACTTACCGCTCACATGATTGGCATGCTATTCGGAATGGTTCGCCGATTGCATGATACTATAAAAATGGTTCGTTCAAATCAAAAGTTTAAGTCACCAATCAAAAATAATATCCTCACATATGATCCTTCTATTTGGTTTAAAACAATATTATTTTTGGGTACGGTTATCCTTCTTTCAATTATCGTTAAAGTCACTCTTTCATTATTTCCCACAACAACAACATTTATACTTAAACTTGCACCTGGTTTCTTAGGAGGGTATTTTCTTGTGGATTTGATTACACGCATCCTTGACGCAATGAAAGTAATTGATGTGTTCGAAAGCTAATTTACTTCAAAATTAAAAAGATGAAAAAAGAAAATCCAGTTGTTTTATTAAGCAATAATCAGTGGCACATTGTGGAGAGCAGTCGTCAATCGAAGATGGGCTTGTGTGGCAAAGCGATTCAAGATCGGCAAGCACACGCCAGACTATCGAATGTTGGCAAGAAAAATATCTGCAAAAAGTGTCGCAAATTATGGGAAGGCCAATGAGTTTAGAAATCGTTATTCGTGATGCGACCGCCGATGATGCCGAAGGTATCGTCAACTTATGGAATCCGATCATTGAATCTGGGTTGTACACAACATTTGTAACACCACTAACAGCAGAGGAAGAACGGGCTTATATTGAAAGCATGACGGATCGTCACATTTTTCATGTGGCAGAACGAGTGGATACAAAACAAATTGTGGGCATGCAAACGTGCGCTCCATTTCCTTCGTACACGACCGTCTTTGATCATGTTTCTATGATTTCGACATACGTCGATATCAATCTGCACCGGCAAGGGATTGCCAAACGATTGTTTCCCGTCACGTTTGAAGTTGCGCGGCAAAAAGGGTTTGAGAAGTTCTTCACCTACGTCCGCGCCGATAATCCCAAAGGGTTGACGACCTACCTCAGCCAAGGATTTCGTATTGTGGGGACGGCACAAAACCACGCCAAAATAAACGGCCGTTACGTAGACGAAATTATCATCGAAAAATTTTTATAAGATAGAATGCAGATGAAGGTATTCGTTGTCATGCCAGGGCATATCTAATTTCAACTCAGCAGCACCCTTCGTACCATTCAACCTTACTTAGTTCTATCTAAAATAAACTGTGCTTGTTCACGAACAGAAGCATCGACTCCTTGATGGATTGCTAACATTCTTAATCGTTGATTGGCATCGGGATTGGTTACATCAGGGCAATTTTTAATCAGATCAGTAAGCGTATAAAGTGCACCCTCATCTTTTGAAGTCATATCAACTCGGCTACACCACCAAGCAATTTCACTGGCTTCTATTTCACCCAATGTCGCTGTCGCTAAAAGTGCGGCTCGTTCTGCTAAAAGCACCAATCCTTTGATATATTCCTTCTTCAAAAATTTAGGTGCAAACTCAAGATATATTTCCCAATCTTGATGATTACTTGGCGTCTCATAAATTCCAGTTAAGAATGACATCTTGGAGACAAGGCTACTGCTTGCAGACATACTTGAACCATAGTAGGCATACTCTACGCCTAACGCGGCAACTTGCTTACACAAAAGAAAGTTCTCAATTGCTGTTTGAGACAACTGACGACTTGCTCCATAAAATGATAAGAGTAGTCTCGAACTTACATGACTAATGCCCCTCGTTTCTGGCAACATCATTTTCAAAGTCTGTATTGCATCTGTGCTATTGATTACTACATCCATGGATTCAAGAAATTTACTAAAGGCCAACGCCATACGCTCAAAATTTATTAAAATCGGGGCTAACTCTTCTTGAGCAGGACAATCTTCATCAATGTAAGATTGAGCGAATTTTTGAAAAACAATATCCGTTTGTACGAGAATTGTAGTGAAGTTCGTATATCTGCCTGTAAGGTTCGAAATCAACTGGTTGGTTTCATCAAAATCCACTTTAGTCGCCCTCTACAATTAAACCAATGGTAAATTACATTTGCGGCAAAATCACTTTCGCCATCGCTTCCAAGCCATCCATATCATCTAAATCGAGCCATTGCAGCATAATGCGCTGCACACCTGCTGCGGCAAACGCGCCCAGCTGTTCCACAATTTGGTTGCCTGTTCCTACAACAAGACCCCGTTCTGTGGCTTGTTCAAGGGTCATGTTGCGCTTGGAGAGTTGTGCTTGTACGGCCGTTTCATCTTTGCCAAACCAGCATCCCGTCATCAACGAACGACGCACCGCTTCCGGTTTACGGCCGTTTTCAATAAGCATCTTATCCAACTGTGCACACCGCTCTGCAAAAGTCTTCGGCGGAATATATACACCATTCCATTCTGTGGCATATTTAGCAACCATCGGCAGTGTCCGTTTCGGGCCATTGCCTCCAATCAAAATGGGAGGGCCGCCTGCGCGCTGCGGACGCGGCAAGACAACCGCTTCCTGTAATTGATAATAGTCACCATCAAAATCAAGCGGTGCATCATCTTGCAACAGATGTTTAATGATTTGTACCCCTTCTTCATAACGGGCAAATCGCGGCGCAAGTTCGAGTAAATCCCAACCATAATTGGTGTGCTCCCGATCCTGCCAACCGGCACCAAGTCCTAAAATTAAACGGCCGTTACTCAAATCATCAACGGCACTGGCCATCCGTGCTGTCATGGTTGGTTGACGGAACGAGATCGGCGACACCATGGGACCAAACTCGATGCGTTCGGTGTGGCTGGCTAACCACGTCAATGATACCCAAAGCTCTAACGAGTCAAGATCTGGTGGACTGCCATTGGTATAATGATCAGAACGATACAAACCCACAAACCCTAAATCTTCAACAGCGTGCGCCCAACGCTGCCAACGCTCCCAATTTAACCCATTTTGCCCTTCTAACATGATTGCAATTTCTATCATCATTTCCTCCATTCCAGAAAACATCAACTGCCATTAAACAAGTCATAATCACAAAATTAAAATAATCCACGAAGTCCGCCCAACCGTTGGTCGTAAATCCGCAGATTTACCAAAAACAAAAAACGCCCGCCCCATTGTAGGACGAGCGTTTTAAATTGACTAATCAAAATCAGCAATTTATGCTGGTTCTGCGTCAAGGTGAGGCAAAATTTGAGCAATAATGCGTTCTTTTGGCAATGCTCCGGTGATGCGTTCTACAACTTCGCCACCTTTGAATAACATCAAGGTTGGAATCCCAACGATGCCATAACGACCAGGTACAGCTGGGTTGCTGTCTACATCAACTTTACCCACTTTCAAAGAGTCACCATACTCTTCGGCAATGGCATGAACAGAAGGTGCAATCATGCGGCAAGGGCCACACCATTCTGCCCAAAAATCAACCAGCACAGGTTGTGTTGACTCAATCACTTCACTTTGAAAAGAAGTGTCGGTAATTTCAATAGGTTCTGACATTATCTTGTCTCCTCAAGAATATTTTATAGATGATTACTTTATTATTGCAAAGTATTTACGATTACTAAATAATCAGAATTTGTGTGGATGACAAAATTTGTGAATTTCTAATCATCCTCTCAAATCGCTTTTGCGGTCTACATCATCGCATTAATTGTACAGATGTTTCTTACAAAAATTTTCTTACCTGTCAGTTTAGCCTAACGAATGTGACTGTCAAGAAATTTGACATACAATTAAGGTAAATAAGTTTAATAACGAAGTAAATCCGTAAAACGTAATTACTTCCTATGACGTTTATCCTACGGAGATCTATTATGAGCGAGTTATTGATTACAAACGGCCGTATCATCACATGGGTCGGTGACAACGAAATCATTGAAAAGGGTGCAGTTCTGGTGCAAAACGGCCGTATTATCGAAATCGGCAGCAGTCCAGACCTTGTGGCAAAACATCCAAACGTCAAGCAACTAGACGCCAAAGGGCAGATTATCATGCCCGGTAACATCTGTGCGCACACCCACTTTTATGGGGCATTTGCGCGTGGTATGGGCATTCCCGGTCCACCACCCAAAGATTTCCCCGACATTTTAGAACGGCTCTGGTGGCGGCTCGATCGTGCCCTGCTCGATATGGATGTGGAATACAGCGCCCTTGTTTGCTTGGTCGATGCAATTAAGCATGGCACCACGACCCTTATCGATCATCATGCCAGCCCCAATTCTATTTACAATTCATTGGATTTAATTGCAGATGCTGTTGAAAAAGCTGGTGTGCGCACGGCCCTTTGTTATGAAGTGACCGACCGCAATGGCCAGGAAGGCGCTCAAGCAGGGATTGATGAAAATGTGCGCTTCTTAAACTCGCTACGCGAACGAGAGACCAATTTACTTGCTGGCACCTTTGGATTGCATGCTTCCCTCTCTTTAAGTGATGAAACATTAGCTGAGTGTGTAACGGCCGTATCTAACCTCAACACAGGCTTCCACATCCACGTCGCCGAGCATGAAGCTGACGAGTACGATTCTCTCTACAAATACAACAAACGCACCATGCACCGTTTGGCTGACGCGGGCATTCTGGGCCCTAAAAGCATCGTTGCTCATGCTGTGCACGTCGATGCGAACGAGAAAAACATCCTCAAAGAGACAGGCACATGGGTTACGCATCAACCACGCAGCAACATGAACAATGCTGTTGGCGCCGCCGACATCGAAGGCATGTTACGCATGGGAATTCCCGTCTGCTTAGGTAATGACGGCTTTAGCAACAATATGTGGGCTGAGTGGAAAATGACGTATCTCATGCACAAACAAGCACATCGTGATCCAAGGCGTGCCAATGGGATGGATATTGTACAAATGGCCATCCACAACAATTCTGCATTGGCTGGCATGTTCTGGCCTAATCTGCCCATCGGCAAATTAGAGCCAAACGCTGCGGCTGACATCATTTTTGTCGATTACCATCCCACCACACCATTAAATGGCGGAAATCTACCGTGGCACATCATTTTCGGCTTCGAAAGCAGCATGGTGACCACCACCATTGTAGGAGGCAACATTCTCATGCAAGACCGTCAACTACTCACGCTCGACGAAGCTGAAATCACCGCACGTAGTCGGGAACTTGCCCAACAAGTTTGGCAACGATTCGAAGCAATTAGCGCAGAAGAGAATTAACAAACCAGTTTTCCGCAGATTTCGCAGATTAGAAAAGCTAAATGCTTTTTCTCTGCGCTCTCTGCGGTTCATTTTTTAGGAGACAGTATTTTGAAAATTGCTATTTTAGGTGGAACAGGAAACGAAGGATTTGGTTTAGGATATCGTTGGGCTGCAAAAGGACATGAAATTGTTATTGGCTCACGTAAAACAGAAAAAGGCACTCAAGCTGCTATTGACATGAAAGAAAGGTTACCCGAGGGCGACATCACAGGAACGGATAATCTCACAGCCTCACAACAAGCAGAGCTAGTTGTCTTATCCGTTCCCTATTGGGCGCAACAATCAACCTTAGAAACTGTAAAATCGGCACTAGATGGTAAAATCTTAGTCACCGTTGTTGCTCCCACCGGGGAGAAAGCGGCGCGTGTTTATCGTCTCGAAAGTGGGCTTTCCGCAGCGGAAGAAGCACAACAACAGTTAGGTGAAAACACACGCGTTGTTGCTGCCTTCCAAAATATCGGTGCGCATCATTTGCTAGACCTTGATCATGAACTGGATTGCGATGTGTTGGTGTGTGGTGATAAAAAAGCGGATAAAGAAGTAGCGATGCAGCTTTGTGCAGATGCTGGTTTAAATGGGATCAATGCAGGCGCTTTGCAAAATGCCCGCGCGGTTGAAGAATTAACGGCCGTTCTTATCGCCATCAACATTATTCACAAAAAGAAAAGTGCGGGTATTCGCATTACTGGGCTCGATTAATTGATGCAAAACGTAACACTTATGTCAATCCCCCAAATTCCCCATGTTCAAGCAGGGGATAATCTGGCTGAATTATTGCTAGAGGCTTTAACAAAAGCAGAGATAAGTTTGCAAAATGGAGATGTGATCGCCATCGCCCAAAAAATTATCTCCAAAGCAGAAGGCAGAATGGTCCATCTAAATGATGTCACTGTTTCACCCCAAGCGATGCAGTTGGCAACAGAAATTGATAAGGACCCAAGATTAGTTGAGCTTATATTGCAGGAAAGTGATGAAATTTCACGCAAAAAAACACATATTTTAATTGTGCGTCATAGGCTAGGCTTCACCAGTGCCAACGCGGGCATCGACATGTCCAATGTTGCCCCGGAAACAGATGGGGAAATTGCGCTCCTCTTACCCAAAGATCCTGATGGGTCAGCACAACATCTACGAGACGCGCTGCAAAATGCACTGGGTATTGATGTAGGCATCGTGATCACAGATAGTCATGGACGGCCGTTTCGCTTAGGGACAGTCGGTGTGGCCATCGGTGTGGCTGGCGTACCCGCTTTATGGGATCGTCGTGGCGAACATGATCTGTATGGCTATGAATTAAAACATACAGAGGTCGGTGTTGCTGACGAAATCGCCGCTGCCGCAGGCTTATTGATGGGCCAAGCCGCTGAAGGCAATCCTATTATTTTGATACGTGGGTTAACTTATCCAACAAACAATGGTAAAGCCTCGGATCTTATCAGACCAAAGGAGATGGATTTATACAGGCAGTAAATCAACAGATCATAATCCTGAAAATTCATTATGCGAAGATCTTTTATCGGGATATTCTTTCTATTTATTAGTTTATTCTTAACAGGGTGCCAAACAGAAGTAATTCCCACCAGAGCCATGTTGGCGGAGCTACCCAGTGATAGCAGTATTCCGCCGACATTTACGCCCGCCCCAGCAACGGCCGTTCCTATCGCAACTCAAGCAGGTCCAATCAGTACAATACCTCCCACAAATACGCCACTACCCATTCCCACGAACACACCCGTCACCCCAACCAACACCCCAACGATCACCCCAACACCACCACCAGAAGGGTCAGCAACCCCGGTTATCAAACCATTGCACCTATACAGCAAACAAGAAGTCATCCCTTACCAAGCATTTCCCGTACCTGCTGGAAATAATGGGTGGGGTATGCATTGGATGCCCACAGTAAGCCAAGATCAAGCCACAGTCGATCGTTTTGTCAACGAAATGGTACGCATGCACATCAAATGGGTTGTTTTCCTTAATGATGGCACAAGTATCGGAGCCAATGATTATTTAGTTGATAAACTCGTTGCCAACGGAATCATGCCTGTCATGCGTCTCTACCGAGCCGGTGTTTTGCCTTATGATGGTAACCTTGGTGAATTGGTCGCCCATTATCGTGCGCGTGGCGTCTACTATTATCAACTTTACAATGAACCAAACGTCAACATAGAAAATCATCAAGGTTTTGCCAATCCCAACCAATATGCCAAAGCCTGGGCAAATGCTGCCCGTATTGTCATTAATAACGGTGGGTTACCGGGCATTGGAGCATTAAGCCCAGGCGGCTCTTATAATCATTTCGACTTTTTGGGGCGTACATTGCAAGCCATCAAATACAATGGGAATGAAGATTTACTCAATCATGCCTGGTTATCCGTACATAACTATCATGGTTTACGTGCTTATAATGATCCAGGTGGATTTTTACTTTACAAAGAGTATGACGAGATTGTACGTAACCATATCGGCCGTTCCCTCCCCATCATTGGCACAGAAGGTGGCTCATATAGCCCTGATCCCAATGTAGAACTTCAATTTGCTACATTTCAATACACGCACATGCGCAATCGAGAGCCCTATTTCCTCGCCTTCAGCTGGTGGCTTCTTGCCAATCGTGAAGGTGGCGGACATGACGAGCAATGGGAATGGCAAACATTATTCCGCTCAGGGTTTGTCCATCCCATTGTGACAGAATTTTTCTACAAAAACTCCCGTTAAGTAAACAAAAAAGAGGCTCCTTGCGGAGCCTCTAAAATACTAAATTCTCTAAAAAAGTTTACTCTTCTGTGCCAGCTTCTTCTTGCTTTGCTCTTTCAGCAGCAGCAGCAGCAGCAATCGCTTCTAACAAAGCTGGGTCCGTGTTATCGTCGATCATCAAAGGTCCTGAGAAGTCAAACTCTTCTGTTACTTCTTCTTCAAGCAAAGCAGCTTCAGCTTCCGCCTCACGCTGTTGATAGAGAGCAAATCCAGTACCTGCAGGGATCAACTTACCAATAATCACATTTTCTTTCAAACCCATCAAAGCATCTTCACGACCAGCAATTGCAGCACTTGCCAGAACCTTGATTGTGTGTTGGAAAGAACTTGCAGACAGGAAGCTTTCTGTGTTCAATGCAGCTTTGGTAATACCAAGCAAAACTGGTTCTGCTTGTGCCGGTTGACCACCCTCTTCGATGATTTCATCATTGGTTGCTTGGAATTGTGAAACTTCTACCAAATCACCTGGCAACATCTCTGTATCACCAGATTGGGTCACCTGTACCTTGCTCAACATTTTACGAATAACAACCTCGAAATGTTTGTCGTGAATGTTTTGCCCTTGCGGACGATAAACTTGTTGCATTTCACGGAGCAAGTATTGCGTAACTGCATCGCGCCCTAAGATTTCCAAAATCCGGTGTGGGTTTTTCGACCCTTCAGTCAATTGCTGCCCAGCTGTTACACGTTCACCATCAGAGACGAGCAGACGCATACCAGCAGGAATTTCGTAGTCACCATCTTCCTTGCTTTCCCAAACGACTTTCAAATCATCACCGTTGCGAGATACCCGACCAGCATGGGTAGCAACAATTACTTCTTCATCTTTTTCAGCAAGTAAACCGCCTATTTCAATGGTGTCGTTGTTCCCAACCTTGATCTCCCAACCTTCAGGAATTTCATAAACGTCGTCAACCAACCGTGTATCGGTCACAAATACATGACGAACACCATCAACCATTTGGATATCGGCAACACCACCAATCTCGGTAATGACCGCTTCACCTTTGGGTCGTTGACGTGCTTCAAAGAGCTCTTCTACACGAGGGAGACCCTGCGTAATGTCACCACCAGCAGAAGCTGTACCACCAGTGTGGAAGGTACGCAATGTTAACTGTGTACCTGGTTCACCAATGGATTGAGCAGCAACAATACCAACGGCCGTTCCCATCTCTACAGGTTTACCACGTGCCAAGTCAAGACCATAACATTTGGCACAAATACCTCGTCCGAACTCACAAGTCATTGGTGAAAACACATATGCTTCTTCAATGCCTAATTCATCAATAAGTTCAGACGTTTCATCCGTGAAATATTCACCAACTTGCGTAATGATTTCACCTGTTTCAGGATTCACAACGGGATCAGCTGCGATACGCCCAAGGATACGTTCAGCAAAGGTTTGTTTACCAAAGTTCTCTGCACGTTTTACGTAAATACCTTTATCGGTACCACAATCATCAGCAATAACAATTTGATCTTGAGCAATATCTACTAAACGACGGGTTAAATAACCAGCGTCTGCCGTCCGTAAAGCCGTATCAGCTAAACCTTTACGGGCACCATGCGTTGAGATGAAGTATTCGAGTGTATCCAACCCTTGACGGAAGTTCGACTGAATCGGAACAGGAATAATGCGACCTTGCGGGTCAGCCATCAATCCACGCATACCAGCCAACTGAGTAATTGGTCCAAAACCACCTTTACCAGCACCAGACAAAGCCATGACCGCAATTGGGCTTGCAGGGTCCATTACATCACGAACCGCTTTCTCTACCTTATCTTTTGCATCGTTCCATTGCTCAATGGTGCGTTGGTATTGTTCTTCTTCAGTTAACAACCCACGACGGTATTGACGGTCAATTTCATTGACTCGCTTCAATGCCGAATCCAAAATATCTTGACGTTCTTCAGGGATGGTCAAGTCGGCAACTGCAATGGTCGTACCAGAGATAGTCGCATATTTGAAACCAATATTTTTGATCGCATCAACCATATCAATGGTCGCATCATCACCAAGGCGACGATAAACACGATTGATCAATGTATTCACACCACCTTTATCCAAAACGCGATTCACAAATTGGAACTCTGGTGGCAACGTCATGTTGAATAACACACGACCGGGAGAGGTTTCAATCACTCGCGTACGTGGTTTGTTATCTGCATAACGAACGTGATCTTCTTTGAAATAGGTTTGTGTTTCTAACTTGATCTTAGCGTGAATATCGACAAGACCAAGGGTATATGCCATTTCAACTTCTTCTAGTGTACCGAACTTCCGTCCTTCCCCTTTACGGCCGTCTCGCATTAAGGTGAGATAGTAAACACCCAAAACCATATCCTTAGAAGGACCAACTATCGGTTGTCCATCAGCTGGTTTTAGCAAGTTACGGCTGGCCAACATCAATTCCATCGCTTCAGTAACAGCTTTTTCTGAGAGCGGGACGTGTACAGCCATTTGGTCACCATCGAAGTCAGCATTAAACGCGGCACAAACCAATGGATGTAATTGAATCGCCTTCCCTTCGACCAATTGAGGCAAGAAAGCTTGAATACCCAAGCGGTGCAAAGTTGGTGCACGATTCAACAAAATCGGCCGTCCTTGAATGACCTCTTCCAAAACTTCCCATACTTCTGGTGGTTGGCGTTCAATAAAGCGCCGTGCACCCTTCACGTTGCTGGCATATCCGTATTCAACCAATTTGCTAATAACAAATGGGCGGAACAATTCGAGAGCCATAACTTTTGGCAACCCACATTGGCCTAACTTCAATTTTGGACCAACAACAATAACTGAACGTCCAGAGTAATCAACACGTTTACCAAGCAAGTTACGACGGAAACGCCCTTTCTTACCTTTCAACATATCGGAAAGTGATTTTAATTCACGACGGCCACGACGGCTTAATGCTTTACCACGTTGGCTGTTATCAATTAAGCTGTCCACAGCTTCCTGAAGCATACGTTTTTCGTTGCGCACAATTACATCTGGTGCACCAAGCTCCAAGAGTCGTTTCAAACGATTATTCCGGTTAATAACACGACGATAAAGATCGTTTAGATCAGAAGTTGCAAAGCGACCACCATCTAACTGCACCATTGGGCGCAAATCGGGTGGAATAACAGGCAATACGGTTAAGATCATCCACTCAGGACGATTACCACTCATCCGTAAAGCTTCGACAACTTGCAAACGCTTGGTTGCTCGTTTGGCAGCTTGTTTAGAACGGGTTGTACGTACCTGACGCCATAACTCAACTGATAGGGTGTCAAGATCCATTTTCTTGAGGATGTCGTACAACGCCTCAGCACCCATGTCCGCTTTGAAGACATTACCAAATTTACTTTTCAATTCACGGTAATCATTTTCATTGAGGAAAACCATCGGTTCAAGGCTTTCCAACATTTCGCGGTTTGCTTGGGCTTGTTGGCGTAAACGAGAAAGTTTAACACCTAAATCATCTTGCATATCATCGCTAACAGCGCTTGCTTCGTCACGCAACTCATCAAGTTCTCTTTGCAACGTTGCCACTTGTTTTTGATGATCTTCTTCATGCTCAGTCTGTACTTGGGTTAAGCGTTCAGTGGTAATATCTTGAACCATAACACTATGTTCACGACCCACTTTTTCGCCTTCAGCAACGATAAGCTCACCCCAAAGAGTGATGTCTTCAGAGGCTTTTGAACCTTTGAGATTTTCGAGTCTTTGCTCAGTTGCTTTCGCTTCCCGAACGACCTCATCTGTTGCTGTCGCCAAACGTTCATCAAATGAAGCGTTGTGAGCGAGCAACATTGCTTCAAGCTCTTGCACACGATTTTGTGCACCTGAGGTTGCATCCCCAATGTTGGAGTTCACTTCCTCTTGCAGCTTAATCTCGCCGGCAGCAAGTTCTTCATCTAAACGCTTTAGGGCTCGTTCACGTGCGTCTTCATCAACGCTTGTAATCACATATTGTGCAAAATAGAGCACACGATCTAAGTTGCGACGTGATACATTGAGTAAAAGTCCCATATGACTGGGCACACGACGTGTGTACCAAACATGGGCGACGGGTGCAGCCAGTTCGATATGCCCCATCCGTTCACGACGGACTGCTGAGCGTGTAACTTCTACACCACATTTGTCGCAAACGATGCCACGATATCGAATGTTTTTGTACTTTCCACAATAACATTGCCAATCGCGGGTTGGTCCAAAGATAGCTTCACAAAACAAACCATCTTTTTCTGGGCGCAAGCGACGATAGTTAATGGTCTCGGGTTTTGTAACTTCCCCATATGACCATGAACGCATTTGTTCGGGGGATGCAAGGCTGATACGTAAAGAGCGGAATTCTGTTGTCTCCACCAGGTGACCTCCCAATGATTTTTAGCTCCGGATAAATTTTACTTAATGGTTCCTGTGTTGAACTGTGCAAGTGGCTAAACATGGAAAAAGAGCGTATGACCTTTATGGGTCAACGCTCTTACATTTTCACTCAGGATTTTTCCATAGACAATACGTAATTCTATCTACATTCTTTAATAAGTCAATGAAATTAAGCCAATATTTCATTAACAAAGACAGACCTAAGATTATCCTGCAGCCCTGCGCATTTGTCAAGAAATTTTAATGTTTGTTTTTTCGTGCTTATTTCGCGCCATTATGGATCTTTCCAGATGACTCAGAACATTTGTTTTATGATACAATCGCACCTGTTCTTAACTTACTTCTTCAAATAATATTTTAAGTTGAATGTGGCCTTGCAAACTGTTCATCTTCTAATTGCTACATTAATTATAGGATTTTCTTTATGTCTGAAAACAAACTGGTTCTTATTGATGGTCATGCTCTTGCATATCGTATGTTTTTTGCACTTCCACTGGAAGCATTTACAACAAAGTCTGGTGAACCGACAAATGCAACGTATGGGTTTATCCGCACCATTATTGAACGCATCTTAACTGATAATCCACCCCAATACTTCGCAGTAAGTTTTGATTTAGGGAAAACGTTTCGAGATGATTTATTTGCAGAGTATAAGGGGACGCGCGAGAAGATGCCCGATGAGCTGCGCTTGCAGATTGCGCGTATCAAGGAAGTGGTAAGTGCACTTAATATTCCGATTATGGAATTGGAAGGATTTGAAGCGGACGATGTCTTAGGCACAATTGCGGCGCAGGCAAAGCCACATGGAGTGCCCGTGCATATTATTACTGGTGATAGAGATTTACTGCAGTTGGTCGATGAAAATACGGCCGTTGAGCTTCCCGCCCGTCGTGGTAATCAACAACCTGATGTTTATGATATGCAAATGGTTGAAGATTACTTTGGCGTACGCCCGGATCAGGTGGTGGATTGGAAAGCTTTGGTTGGCGACACCAGTGATAATATCCCTGGTGTACATGGTGTTGGCCAAAAAACAGCGTCGAAATTACTCGTCGAGTATAAGACACTTGACGGTATCTACGAAAATATTGACAGCATCAAAGGAGCGATGCAGAAAAAATTAATTGAGGGAAAAGAAGATGCCTATCTTAGCCAAAAGCTAGCACGTATCGTCACTGATGCACCCATTACATTAGATTTGCAAGCGTGTGTTGCACACGATTTCGATGTCAACGAAGTTCTGGAACTGTTTCGGGAGCTGGAATTTCGGACATTGACGAATATTTTGATAGAACGTGCTGGTGAGGCAAGCGATATTGTTGAAGTGGAACAAACTGCCCCACCGACAGAAGTGATCATTGTCCAAACAGAAGCCGATTTAAAAGCATTAGTAAAGCAGCTAGACGCCGCACAATTGATCTCCTTTGATGTAGAAACAACGGGTCTGGACAAAATGACGGCCGAATTGGTGGGCATTTGTTTAGCTGTCGAAGCACCTATAGGTTACTACATTCCCATTGGACATTTAGACAGTGAAGCACAATCAGATTCTGGGCAGATGTCCTTGTTTGCTGGAAAAGCAGAGTTGTCCGCAGGGCAGTTGCCTTTACAAATGGTGCTTGATGCCATTCGCCCCGCCATGACCAACCCGAACATTGGTAAGGTGGCGCACAATGCAAAATATGATTACACCATTTTGGATCGATATGGCTTGCAAGTTGAACCAATCACCTTTGACACAATGATTGCTGAATGGTTAACAGATCCGGCTACAAAACATAAAGGTCTGAAAGATTTGTCTTTCCACCGCCTAGGCATCGAGATGACCAATATTGAAACCTTAATTGGCAAAGGGAAAAAACAACGGCCGTTTTCCGAAGTGCCTATCGAGGAGGCTGCTCCCTACGGTGCCGCCGATGCCGACATGACTTTACGTTTGGTCAAACCATTGAAAAAAGAAGTTGCAGATAAAAACCAAGAACAAATCTTAGCCTTGGAGTTACCACTCATTCCCATCCTGTCAGAGATGGAACAAGCTGGGATTGGGATTGATATCAACTTTTTTAAGCAGATGTCTCAAGATATGGCTAAAAGGATTCATGCTCTAGAAAATGAGATTTATGAAATTGCAGGAGAGCATTTCAATATTAACTCCACGCAACAATTAAGTGATATCCTGTTTAAGAAAATGGATTATCCTAAAGAGGGATTGAAGAAAACGAAAAGCGGCTATTATTCGACAGCAAGCAATGTGCTCGAAAGCTTAAAATCATCCGATGCGGAACATGCTTATGGCATGATCAAACATATCATTGAGTATCGTGAGTTAGGAAAACTGAAGAGTACTTATGTGGATGCCTTGCCAGAGTTGATCAATGAAAAAGACGGCCGTATTCATACCAGCTTCAACCAAACAGGAGCAATCACAGGTCGTATTGCCAGCAACTCGCCCAACTTACAAAACATTCCCATTCGTAGTGAAATTGGCCAACAGATACGACGAGGATTTGTGGCCAAACCAGGACATTTGTTCTTGGCATGCGATTATTCACAAGTCGAGTTACGTATTCTAGCTCATGTCAGTCAAGATGAAGCATTGCTCAACGCTTTCCGTCAAGATCAAGATATTCATCGCACCACAGCAGCAGCCGTGTATGGCATTGACCTTGATAAAGTTACCTATAACCAACGACGCTTTGCCAAAGCGGTCAACTTTGGCCTAATTTATGGAATGGGAGCGTTCCGTCTTGCTCGTGATTCTGAACTCACCTTAGCCGAAGCTGAAAACTATATCAAAGAATATTTTGCTCGCTTCCCTGGTATTCAAAACTATTTAGATGAGACCAAAGCTCAGGCCAAATCACAAGGGTACGTAGAAACCTTGCTAGGTCGTCGTCGCTACTTCCCTGTATTTAAAGGAAGTATGACAGGAGCGAATCGACAAGCATGGCTTCGTGCTGAACGCGAGGCTGTCAATCATCCTATTCAAGGAACGGCAGCCGATGTTGTCAAGCTTGCTATGCTGCAGCTGCACAACAAATTAAAAGCGTATCAATCCCAAATCCTACTTCAAGTCCACGATGAGCTTTTACTCGAAGTCCCAGAAGCAGAATTGGAGACGATGAGTGATCTGGTTGTTGAAACCATGGCAAATGCCTATCAAATTGATGTTCCCCTCAAAGTTGATGCGAGTAGTGGCAAAAATTGGTTAGCGCTAAAAGATTAATCACCACAACCTGCATCGTCACAGCAGTTAAACTCAAAATGTCCCGAACTGAGTCCTTGTTCGGGACATTTTTCCCCCTCCATTCACGGATTGACCCCCAGATTTAGGTTGACATTCCCCTTTATTTCTTGTAACTTTTTTTGCATATATTTCATTTGTGTTTCTATTTCGCAGTAACAAACAAACTTGAGTGCAAAATCATTGATTGCATCGAACCAGCAATAAAGCGCCATTCAACTAAATAAAGAAACGGTTACGGTATATGATAAACGGCCGTTTATTTTCCTTTCCCCTTTCCAAAAAAGTTGTAATGGATTCGTGATTGTACAGAGTTAATAAAGCCAGAATTATGAGCGAACAAGCCATTCATGCAGAAAATACCCGAGAAGTACCCCCTACCCGTGAAGAAGCAATAAAAAAATACTTCACGAGAACACCGGCGGAGCCAAAAGAAAGCCCTGCTCCACAAAACCATGTTAGTTTTGTAAATCTCTTCATTGGGATCATCACTGTGGCCGTAGGGCTCGATTTGGTCTTTGATGCCAATCGGTATGAATTTATTGGTGGTATTGCCTTTCTGATTATTGGTATTTTGGTTATCTTTTACTGGTTTGGTCAATATACACACACAGATTACCATTACGAAAGTGAAAACAAACGACGCCAGGACGAATATGAAAGTCTATATGGCAAAACAGAACCCAAACCAACTGATACGGAAGTTTCACAATGGTTAAAAGAATCTATCGATGAGATCAAGGAAGACCTAATTGCTGATTTACATTTAGAACAGGAAAGCCTCATCCAAGATAAACCCTTACAAATCATAACCGTCTCTGTTGGCAACGATAAAAAGTTCAAATTACGCAAAGGTAATGACAATATATTAAGAGGAATGTTATACAACTTAACCTTTATCTTCCTCACTTCTTATCATCTTTCCCTATATGATTGCCAATTGGAACTGGCACCCAATAAACGCAAGGCAGAACTCAAAAAAGAGTTCTATTTTGACAATATCGTCTCTGTTTACACAGAAAGAAGAGATCTTCCAGACGGTGGTATCAAAGTCAACGTTCTCGGCCAACGTAAACAAGAAAATTACAAAAGTATGCATTACTTCATCATCGAAACCCAAAGTGGTGAACGGTTTGAAAAACCATTAATCAACGAAGAAACAGTTAATGAACTAATCAGAGAATCTCATATATACAGCACTAATATTGAAGAGATTATTGGCACCATTCACCAGCACCTTCGTACATATAAACAATCTTTAGCCTAAGAACATAAACAACAAAGAATCCAACACATCAGCAAACCTATTCACAACTGCGTTTAGGGATCTCCTGTACATCAAAATCATCTCCTACCGCTGCCCCTTACCTTAGAGCAATTGCCTATTCCACTATTTGTTCTTAAAATCCCTCAAGACTATAAAAAAGCAGGCTTTCCACATGACAAAAACATTGAACCAAACAGAAATTAAGCACTCCCTCGCGCCAAAATTAGGCAACAATGTGCCCAAACGGGGTAATAAATTAACCATGGCGATTGCCCATTTCTTCTTGCGCATCACTGGTTGGCGCATCATCGGAGAAGTTCCCAATGTGCCTAAAATGGTCGTTATTGGCGCACCCCACACCTCATATTGGGATTTTTGGTTGGCTATGATGGTTGTATTTTCCCTCGGCATCCGTATCGAAATTATGGGGATGGCACAACTCTTTAAGTTTCGACCGATCGGAGCTATGTTTCGTTGGGCCGGGGTGTTTCCAGTTGTCAGAGAATCATCTAATGGGGTTGTCGATCAAGTTGCCATGCGCATGGTTGATCGCGAGCAAATGTTCCTTGGCGTTTCGCCTGAAGGAACACGCAAAAAAGTCACTAAATGGCGTACAGGATTTTATCATATTGCCCAAAAAGCAAATGTCCCCATCTTACCTGTTAGCTTTATTTTTTCCCAAAAACAGTTCGTTATTAACCCCGCCTTTAAACCTACAGGCAACATGGAAACTGACATTGAATTTTTGCAGTCTTATTACGAAGATGCAATTGGCAAACACCGCGCAAGATCGTAAAAGTTGAATGGTGTCAATTCGAGCAATTTCACGTAAACTACTGTCGTAATCACTTAATCAATTTATTAAGTGAAAGCGATCAAGTTTTCAAAATAAACAAACGGGATTTCTACGCTTTCACTTAAGGAATCGGCATTTTTCTTAACCTAATTTGAAAAACTCTTTGCCGATTACATAACATAAACAAAAACTATATTTTACATTGCCTGCATCCACTATCGGCAAAAATAAAATGAACTCAGAAATAAACATTCAAGAAATTGGTAAAGATGTGCCTCGTCGGGGCAATTCAGTGAGCCGTAAATTTGCTCAATGGAGCATGAAACTATTTGGTTGGTCCATTCAGGGCGAATTACCAGACCTTAGCAAATTCATTATCATCGGGGCACCACATACGTCTAATTGGGATTTTATTTTAGTTATTGCTACTGCAGCCGCCCTTAATGTGCGTATTTCATGGATGGCTAAACACTCCCTTTTCCGGGGTCCATTGGGGCCAGTTTTTCGCTGGATGGGCGGAATTGCTGTTGACCGTAAATCTGCCGGAGGCGTTGTTGGTGATACTGTTAATACGTTCAATAAAGTAGATGATCTCATTTTGTGCATTACGCCAGAAGGAACAAGAGGAAAAGTAACAACGTGGAAATCAGGATTCTATCGGATTGCACAAGGAGCAAATATACCTATCCTTTTAGCCTCATTTGATTATGGGAAGAAAGTCGTTGGTTTAGGTCCTTTGTATACGCCTTCCGGAGATTTTGAATCTGATTTGGTTGAAATCAAGAAGCATTATGACGATGTGCAAGCAAAACATCCAAAATCAGCGTAGTTTTTGCTGTTATGCTTGATTCCACGCTGATACGCACATATGAGCATCTAATAACAAATAAGCATTCTTACCTCGCCCGAACATTCTCTGGGTATTACAATCAGTTGGTTTAATCATATTTAGCACTACCAAAGTCGGGAAACGGCCGTATTAACCGTACCGACTTATTTGTGTGTACACAATTTAATAGGAGAGAACATTGAAAGAGACAAAAACCTATTCCCGATGGCTCCTCGCTAGCTTACTCATCATCGCCGTGATGATTGCTGCTTGTGGTCCCGCAACCACCCAAGAAGCACCACAAGAAGATGATGCTCATGGCGCTGAAACTGATTCTCACAACGAAGAAAGCAGTGAAGAAGCGGATGTAGAGCATGCTGACGAAGGTGACGATGAAGAAGAGTCTGCAGATTCAGAACACGCCGAAACTGAATCTGCAGAAGGATCATAAATCACCGCTTCAGGTCTCGAATATATCGAGATTGAAGCAGGAACTGGGACACAACCAAACGTCGGCGACATCGTTTCTGTTCATTACACAGGAACACTCGAAGATGGTACCGAGTTCGATTCATCTATCGGTGGCGAACCCATTCCATTCCCACTTGGCGTAGGCTATGTAATTCCAGGTTGGGATGAAGGCATTGGTATGATGCGTGAAGGCGGCAAAGCCCGACTGATTATTCCTCCCGAACTTGGCTATGGTGCAGCTGGACAAGGCACTATTCCACCAAATGCAACCCTCTACTTTGATGTTGAGCTGGTAAGTGTAGAAGTACAACCAACACCAACGCCAGCCCCCCCGCCAACATCAATTGATGAAGGAGATTTTACCACCACAGATAGCGGCATTAAATATGCAGTTATTACTGAAGGAGAAGGCCCAACACCTCAAGAGGGTGAAGTTGTTGAAATCCACTTTACCGCATGGGTCGAAGAAGATCTCTCTATGTTTGGTGACTCACATGGTGGCCTCCCCTTACAATTCATTTTGGGACGTGAAGAAATTTTAGCAGGTTGGGATGAAGCGGTGATGTTAATGCAACAAGGTGAAACAGCACAGTTCATCTTGCCACCAGAACTTGCTTTTGGGGAAGAAGGCGTTCCCGGCATGGTTCCGCCAAATGCAAACATCATCTTTGAACTCGATCTAGTTAGCATTAGCCCGGCGCCACCAACCCCAACCCCAGCACCACCACCAACCGACATCGATGAAGATGATTTTCGCGATACTAAAAATGGGGTCAAAATTGCGACCATTGAAGAAGGTGATGGAGAAGCACCACAATTAGGCGACACTGTCTCTGTCCACTACCGCCTTTGGCTAGAAGATGGCACACAAGTAGACAACTCCTACGATCGTGGGCAACCATATCCATTTGTCATTGGCGCAGGGCAAACGATTCCTGGTTGGGAAGAAGGTGTGCTGAACATGGTAGAAGGGGAAACCGCACAAATTATTGTGCCCCCAGAATTGGGTTATGGTGATGCAGCCAACGGACCAATCCCTGCCAACTCTACGCTAATCTTTGAAATTACCATCGTTGAAATTGTTTCAGGAGAGTAAGATGATTACTGATAGTGGTTTGAAATATATTGAAATTGAAGAGGGCGAAGGTAAAGCAGCAGAAAAAGGAAAACAGGTCGCTGTCCATTACACTGGTCAACTGGAAAACGGCACCGTTTTTGATAGTTCCCACAATCGTGGTGAACCGATCAAATTTAAACTTGGTGTTGGCCAAGTCATTGCTGGTTGGGACGAAGGAATCGGTTTGATGAAAGAAGGTGGCAAAGCTACCCTCATCATTCCACCAGACTTGGGATATGGGGCACGCGGTGCTGGCGGTGTTATCCCCCCCAATGCAGTTCTGATCTTTGACGTTGAACTGGTCAGTGTAAGCTAGTTCACAATAGCTCTATCTTGCAGATCAAACGGCGATGCCTTAAACAAGCATCGTCGTTTTTTATTTCCTTGCTTTATACAGCCCCAGTTAAATATGTACCCTAGCTGTGAAAAATGGCTTCCCACCTTCGTGAGAATGGCATCTTTATTATGTATCGGCAGCTCCTAGATTACTTTTTGACGGAAATGTTATAACAATGTAATATTGTAACGATTAGCGATTCAACAACTTGTTATTTACGACAGATTTGTACATAGACAACAAAAGGGGTTATAAACAGTTGACCTGATTTATGATTATCCGTTCCCTCATTTAGGAGATTATTTTGGCACAATTCCTCTACCCCTTTTACACCCTTGCTTATATTGGACTACTTATTTGGGCAATTTTTCTTTGGTTCCGTGGGAGCAGTCTTGCCTTGGCAATCATCTTTGCAATCATTGTAGGGTTGCTCTACGACAATGCCGTGATTGGGTATGGCATTTATATGGGCGAAAGTGAACTTCTGCTTAACATGAATAAACTGCGCTTTTTGATTCATGGTGTGCTGACACCCTTGCTTATTCTGGCAGCATTGAATCAAGCAAAACGCTTTGGGATTGAAACAGCAGGCAAACGATGGATGCAAATTTTGTTTATTGTTGTGGCGCTTATATTCATTGGACTGGGCTTGGCAGAGTTTAGCAATATCCATATGGAACCTGTTTATTTCTCTGGCACGCTGCGCTATGTGGATACAAATTCGACTCCACCGATTCCTTCGATTGTGACGATTGTAATTACGGCCGTTTTAGGCATTGTCATCTGGCGTAAAGCAAAATGGCCCTGGCTGTTTGCGGCAGCCGCGGTTATGTTTGTCGGCAGTGCCATCCCCCCTAGCATTGTTGGCCCGACAATTGGTTCCGGTGCTGAAATTGTGCTTATCCTCGGTTTTATCTTCACCGAAAAAAATCTGAAAGATCGCAATGAGATTCCTGAATTGGTGACCACCCCATTGGGTAAATAGATTCAGGCAGTTAACGCTACAAAGGAGCATAACATGTATGGATACACCATTCCTATGGCTTTAGAGGATTTTATTCCTGTTATACTTTCTGCTGTCGGATTTTATTTTCTGTCCAGAATGATAATGGGGCTTGATAGAACAAGTGGGAAAGTTGCTTTTGCCTCCAGTACATTGATTGTTCTTGGGGGGGTGTCAAAAGCAACCTGGAAGCTCATTGTTGCCAGCAGTAGTATTGATATTGTTTGGATGAACAGTGCATTGTTTATTTGCCTTGCACCAGGATTCACCTTTTTCTCGTGGGCGTTATGGAATGCTATGCAAATTTATGAAGGAAAAGAAATTCCCAATAATGTATGGATACGGCCGTTTGCCGTGTATGTCCTCTTCGCCATCGGTGCCATTGCAGCCTATATCACCAATCCCCAAGAGCGGTATTGGTTCTTCATTTTGCTGACATTGACCACCTTTGCCAATTTAGCCGTTGGCGTGTCGTTAATCAGGCAAGCTCGCCAGCTAGAATTATCAGTTGTTGCAGGTCTCTTCTTATTTAACATTGTCATGGTCTTTATCCTCAGTGGGCTGGCACGTGCACCACAAACAGCAAGTATGCAATGGATTGAGCAGGGGCTACAAACCTTGTCACAAGCCGCCTTTGCCTTTGCCAGTTGGAAACTGTACAAAGCAATTTCGGGAGAGGAAGTTAGCGCCATAACCACGGCAGATTAAATACAAAACGTAGTGCGTAGGATGTGATTACGCACTACGCACTACGTTTTATCAAGAATATTTGGTAAACAAAACAACTTTCCATTAAAGGTATTACATGTCTGAACCAAATTTAGAAGCAAATTACAAAGGGGTATTTGACACAAGAATAGGATTTGGCAAAAAACCCGCCCTA